>QIBA01000019.1 GCA_003225175.1 Acidobacteriota bacterium | reverse complement strand
GTCGCGCTCGGTCTGAACTAAGCACGAGACTGTCATAGAGATAGGCATGCAGGAATGCCTTCGTCGCCCGGCGCTCTGCATCACCCTCGGCGCTGAGGCCGATCAGACGCTCTGGGTATGCGCGCACTTCACGCGAGCGGTTGATTCGTGCTGCCCGGATGCGGTGTCCACTGGCATGGATGAGGTCGCTTACCATGCGATCAAGTATTCTTCGCAGACATTCGCTTAATTTCAGTTTGGGCAGTGCGTCAGGGTAGCGCTGCTCGACCTCGAGCCAGATACGCTCAAACGAGGGTAGATGCTCGCGGATCGTTTCGATGGAAATGATTCCCGATTCGACACCATCGTCCAGATCGGCGACGTTGTAGGCGATCTCGTCAGTCAGATCGATGAGCTGAGCTTCGAGCGGCGGTCGCTGATCGAGCAAATATTCCCCCAGCTCGGGGAATTCGGCCGCACTCCAATCACGCGAGTGCTTGATGATGCCTTCACGAACCTCGAAAGTAAGATTCAAACCGCGGAACTCGGGATAGCGCAGCTCAAAGTGCTCCACGATTCGCAGAGCATGCAGATTGTGATCGAACATGTCGGCGAAGGTACGCATCTCGCGATCGAGAGCCTGTTCGCCGGCATGGCCGAATGGCGGATGTCCAATGTCGTGAACTAAGGCGAGCGTCTCGACCAGATCGGAATTCAGCCGCAATGCTGAAGCCACAGTGCGCGCGATCTGCGTGACCTCTATGGTGTGAGTGAGCCGGTTGCGAAAGTGGTCGGAGCCGCGATACGTGAAGACTTGAGTCTTGTTTTCCAATCGCCGAAAAGCGCGGGAGTGAACCACGCGATCGCGATCGCGCTGAAAGTCCGATCTGTAAGGATGCGGAGGCTCGGGATAGCGTCGACCCCGCGAGTCATCCGGAAGCAGCGCGTAGGGCGCGTACATGGGAACAGAGTAGCACTGCAAGACCAGCGGCCGGCGTTCAGCTGTCAGCATTCAGGCAGTCAATCGTGTGGAATCTCTGTCCAGTTTTCGCAAGACAAAGCAAAGGGCCCGGATCGGAAATCGGGCCCTGAGGTTTAGGGGCTGAATGCTGACTGCTGAGCGCCGACCGCTAGTCTTTTGCCGCCTCTTGTTTCGCCAGCCTTACCTTCGTGCTCTCCAGCTGCTTTTGCACGCGAGCTACGTCGTTGCTCTCCACATCGGCGGGCAGGGAGCGATTCCATTCTTCCAGGGCGCGCTCCCATTGCGCTGCAGCCAGCTTCAGACGGCCTGTCTTGGCATACACCTCGCCCATGTGGTCGTGGACCGTTGGGTCTTTGCTGATGTGCTCCATCGCTCGCCGCAGGTTCTCTTCAGCCATTTCGTAGTTCCCAATCTTGTAGTAGGCCCAGCCCAAGGAATCCAGATAAGCGCCATTCTGCGGCTCTTCCTGTACAGCCTTTTTGATCAGACTGAGCGCTTCCTCCAGCCGCACGCCGCGGTCGGCCAACATGTATCCGAGATAGTTCAGCGCCATCGCATTGCGTGGATCAGTGCCGAGCACCTTGCGGAACATCTCCTCGGCAGGTTCATATTTTTTCTGCCGTTCGTAGTAAGAGCCGCGCAGGAAGTAGTCGTACTGTTTGTCCTCGGGCTTGTTGCTGAGCGAATCGGCTTTGTTCAAAGCCTGATCGGCATCGGACCAGCGCCGCAAACGCGCGTAAATCTGCGACAGCGCCAGGTAGACATCGCGATCTTCAGGGGTATTCTTCAGTTCAGCCGTGGCCATCGCGACACCTTGATCGGCCTTGCCGTTGTCTGCCAGCTGGCCGGCCAGAACCAGGCGCATCGATCGATCTTTCGGCAGCGCCTTCACGGCATCCTGCGCAGTAGTCGTTGCCAGATTCCACTGCTTGTCTTCCCGATATGTGTCGATGACTTGGCTATAACCGCGCTCGGCGCTTTCATCTCCTAGCTCGATCATGCGGCGGAAGGTCTCAATAGCCTGCTGATTTCTGCCAGTCTCGCGATAAATGATGCCGAGACGCTCCAGGAACACGGAGCGGTTATTGCGCTCGCTGTTCGTCATGGTTGCGATCGGCTTCGCGTTCTTGTCGACGAGCTGCTGCAAAATCTGGATGGCATCGTCGAACTTTCCCTGAGCTTCGTTGATCAGCGCTTCGTTGTAGGGAATTTCTACTGAATCCTGCACCAGGGACTCAGCCTTTTTCAGCGTGGCCATCGCGTCGGCATACTTCCCCTGGCGGCGATAAATCTCCTGCATGCGGATGTATGCCTGCGCATCCTGGGGATCGGCATCCGCGACCTGCTTATATTGCGTGAGAGCGGCTTCCATCTGGTTGTCGCCTAGCAGACTGTTAGCTAAGCCCCGCTGGGCATCCAAATTGTCCTTGTCCTGGTCGATCGCGCGAGTGTAAGCCTCGATCGCCCGCTTGTAGTCTTTCTGCTGCTCGTAGGTGTAACCCAGAACCGCATATACCTTGCCGGTGCGCTGCGCGTCCGGCATGGACTGGAGCACGTCGGCTGCTTTTTTGTTGTCGCCCTCTTCGTTGTACAAATAGGCGAGATTGATCACCGCCTCTTCTGAGTCTGGCTGCAGCTGACGGGCCGCTTTGAACTCTCCTTCGGCCTTCAAATAGTCCTTATTGAGAATGTAAAGACGACCGAGAAGCAGATGGTCGTCAACCTTGTCAGGCTCGAGTTTTACGATCTCGCTGAACTGCTCGATTGCGAGTCTCAGCACCTCAGAGGACTGCACTCCGCCCTGCATATCGCCGATCGAGCGAAGATAGATTCGGCCGAGCAGTTTGCGCGCGTCAAGGTTGTTGGGATCGCGTTTTACGATCTCCTGCGATTCCGTGACCGCGTCGCGAATATGTCCCGTTTTGAAATAAAGCTCGGCAAGGCCGGCATTTAGCTCCTCAGATCCGGGATCATTCTGAAGCGCGAGCTTATATTCATCGATGGCCTTGCTGGCGTACTCCGAATGGCCGTAAACCGAAACCATCTCTTCGTACATGTGGGCCAGTGAATAGTGATAGTAGGCTTGGGCGCGATCACGCTGTTCCGGCGGCGTGTTATCCGTCGCCTGCTTCCTTTCTGTAGCGGAAGGTGTCGACTTTCCCTTTGCCGGCGGCGCAGGCGTATCGGGGGTCTGATTCTGATTATTCGGGGCTTTGTCGGGACTTTGGGCCGCTGGCGCAGCCGGGGCAGATGTCGGTGGAGACTGAGCCGCCGGGGTCTGGCCGAAGCCAATTAACGAGCTAAAAAGGACGAAAGAAGACAGACGAAGACTGAGACTTGTCATGAGTTCAGTTGGCGGAAAGAAACCTTCACTCCCGAGTTATTGGATGCGCAGGCGGCAGCTTCGCATCTGCACTTAATTTGATGCACGCCCAGTCGCCCGGCGAAGCCCGGTCAAATGCGGATTGACGCCAGTTTAAATTGTACCCCTTAGCCGGTCGGGATCGACGCTGTTATTAGTGACGGAAGTGACGGACCCCGGTGAGCACCATCGCTAGTCCCAGCCTGTCAGCGGCTTCTACCACCTCGTTGTCGCGAACCGAACCGCCGGGCTGGATTACGACAGTCGCCCCGGCCTTGGCGATCTCTTCCACGCCGTCAGGAAAGGGGAAAAAGGCGTCGGATGCGGCCACCGTGCCTTTCAGCGGCAAAACCGCTTTGGCCGCCCCAATCTTGCAAGAATCGATACGACTCATCTGCCCCGCTCCTACGGCCACGACCTGACCATTGCCGGCATAGACGATCGCATTCGACTTCACGTGCTTGCAGACCTTCCAGGCAAACAGCAGAGCTGACATTTCTTCCTGAGTAGGCTGTCGCTTGCTTACGACCCTCAAGTCAGCGGAGGTCAAGGTATGCACGTCTGCATCCTGCAGCAACATACCTCCGGAGACTTGTTTCAGAACCGTTTTGGGCTCATCGGGAATCATTTGGAGCAGGCGAAGGTTCTTTTTTGCGGCAAATCGTGCCAGGGCTGCAGGCGAGTAGCTTGGAGCGGCGATGGCCTCCACGAATAGCTTCGCAATTTCTTCGGCAGCCGCCTCATCAATCTCGCGATTGATCCCGATAACCCCGCCAAACGCCGACACAGGATCTGCCTCCAACGCACGTTTGTATGCCGTGACAACGTCCGCCCCGGTAGCGGCCCCACAAGGATTCGTGTGCTTGATGATCGCGCACATGGGTTCATCAAATTCGCGGCAGAGTTCCCATGCTGCGTCGAGATCGACCAGATTGTTGTAGGAGAGTTCCTTTCCCTGAAGCTGTCGCGCATTCGCGATTCCGCGATTCGAGCCATCCGTATAGACAGCAGCTTTCTGGTGCGGGTTCTCGCCGTAGCGCAGATCCTTCAGCTTCGAGAACGCCAGGCGCAAAGTCTGGGGGAAGGGAGCACCGTGCGATGGCAGCTCGCCGGGAGTCGCGATTGTCTCAAGAGCGGATGCAATCGCATTATCGTAAGCCGCCGTGGTAGCAAAGGCCTTCTTAGCCAAATTCCACTTCGTGGTAAGCGAGAGGCCGCCTGCGCGGTAAAGCTCTTCTGCGATACTCGCGTAGTCAGAGGGCGAAGTCACCACCGCCACATCCTGAAAATTCTTTGCCGCCGAACGCAGCATCGACGGTCCCCCAATGTCGATGTTCTCAATGAGCTCCTCAAAGCTGACATTCGGACGCGCAGCCGTCTTCTCAAACGCGTACAGGTTGACCACGACCATATCGATTGCAGGAATCTCGTGCTCTTTCACGGCATCGCGATGCGCTGCATTTTCGCGGACGTGGAGAATTCCCCCATGCACCTTGGGATGGAGGGTCTTCACCCGCCCATCCAGCATCTCGGGGAAACCCGTCAGTTCGGAGATGTCCCTGACTCGAATGCCGGTCTCGCGCAGCAGCTTGGCAGTGCCTCCGGTCGAAACCAGCTCAACGCCGACCTTCTCCAGGTGACGCGCAAATTCCACGATGCCGGTTTTGTCCGTGACGCTGAGAATCGCGCGCCTCACCGGCTTTACCTGCTCTGTTGTGACTTTCGACGGAGTCTCGAGAATTTCGGTCTGCGACAAACTGAGGTCCTCGTGAAGGAATTAAAACCTGATTCTAAAGAGTTCAACGACATGATGTCATGCTGTTCAAACGCACGTTATGCCTTGTGCCGCGGCCTGTTCCCTGTCCCTATGTTCGAGGCAACCTTTACTGCGTCTTAGCAAACCGCTCTCATTTCTTCCTTGCGCGAGAAGATTTTCCCGAAACCAAAGGAAATTGCCCAATTTCGCGTTACTCGACCTAAGTACCTGAAAAACAACCATGTACTTTGAATTCAGCATCTACTCTGGTTGTGGCATGCGATCTGCATTCAGACCTCCGTCGCCAGGAGGCGCCATGAAGTCAACGATTGCAATTTGCTTTTTTATGCTCGGCTCGCTCGCATTTGCGAAGGATAAGCCAATTTTCCGCCAGGCCGGCACGATCTCGAATATGGATGCTGTGCCATGCGGAATCGACGAGAATAGCGGCAAGAGTTTTGCCGGAGAGATCCTGGGAACCGATGGAGCGCACAAGAAACAGCGCGAGATGCTCTGCCAGGAATACGTGTTGAAGACCGATCGTGTGATGTATCGCATTCGTCCCCGCGAGGAGAAGCACCCGGTGCTGTTGCCGGTAGGCGAGCGCGCGGAGTTCCGGATCAAGAAGGACAAGTTGCTCCTCGCCGTTCCTGAGCTCGACGGCAGAGAGCGCGAGTACTCCGTGACCTCGATGCAGATGATCAACACGGAGTCAGCGCGCAGCGTCAGCGAGCGCGCAGCCAAGTAGTCAGTTTCTGAAAATCAAAACATTTTCCAAGTCAGTTGAAGGAGAAGACAAAAATATGAAGCGGTTTTTGATTGCAGTTGCGGCAGCGGGCCTCGTGAGTTTCACAGCATCCGCTCAGACAGACGCCCAGGCCAGCGGTTCTGCTAACACCAGTACCAGCGTTCAGGCCGGACAAAACAATGCCAACGTAAATTCGAACACGTCGGTCGATACAAACGCGCAGGCGAACCGTAAGCATCGCAAAGCGGACGCAGATGCCAACGGGAGCGCCAGCAACGACAATTCGGCTTCCGTAAATGGGAAATCGGTAAGCACTAGCGCCAGCGGCGCAGGTGAATTGGCCGCCGGAACAACTATTCCCGCGGCGCTCACTAAGCCGGTCGACGCGCGCAAGGCGAAACCCGGCGACGAGATCGCGGCCAAAACAACGCAGGAGGTTCGTTCGACCTCAGGGGTCGTGATTCCTCGCGGCTCTCGCCTCATAGGTCACGTGACCGACGCGAAAGCGAAGGCTAAAGGCGATTCCGAGTCGGCACTGGGCATCGCGTTTGACCATGCCGTTTTGAAAAATGGACAGCAGGTTCCGCTGAACGCAAGCATCAAAGCAATCGCGGCCGCCGCGAACTCTACCTCGGCATCAATGGGAGATGACGCTCTCGCGGGAAACTCATCGTTAGGTAGCCAGGCAGCAGGAAACGTCTCGCCCGCAGAAGGCGGCGGTGGAGGACTGCTGGGTGGCGCCGGACGAACCGTCGGCGGCGCGACCAGCGCAGTGGGTAACACTGCGGGCGGAGTCGCGAGTGGAGTTGGAAACACAGCAGCCGGAGTAGGCGCAAACGCTGGTGGGGCCGTGAACGGAGCAGCTGGTCAGCTAACGTCGAGCAGTCAGGGCGTGATCGGACTGAATGGGCTGCAGCTTAACAGCGCTGCATCAAATGCGACGCAAGGATCAGTAATTACCTCGGCCGGTAAAGACGTCAAGCTTGATACTGGCACGCAGATGTTACTTCAGGTGAATCAGCAGTAAAAGTTCGAGCGACTAGCAACAACTGGCCGTCCCTTTTGGGGACGGCCTTTTTTGTGCGGTAGAGACGCAGCATACTGCGTCTCTACCAAACCTAAACTCCGGCTTCGCCGCCTTCGCGGTTTACGGTGACCTTGATATGCGCAGTTACGTCTCGATGTAACTTCACGGGAACGTGGAACTCGCCCAGGCTCTTGAGCGGATCATCCAGATGAACCTTGCGGCGGTCGATCTTGAACCCCTTGGCTTCGAGAGCAGTGGCGACGTCAGACGATGTGACTGACCCAAACAGATGGTCCTTCTCGCCGGTCTTGCGTTCGAAGGTGAGCTGCACGTCATTGAGCTGCTGAGCAAGCGCCTCGGCGCCGGTCTTCTCTTTCGCAGACTTGCGCACCGCAGCGGCCTTCATCTGCTCGATGACTGCTTTGTTTGCCTTGCTGGCTTCAATCGCGAGCTTGCGCGGCAGCAGGAAATTGCGGCCAAAACCCTCGGCGACCTTCACGATGTCGCCGCGATGGCCAAGCTTTTCTACGTCTTCTTTCAGAATGACTTCCATTACTAAGCTCCTAGCTGCTGGCGGCTAGCTCCTAGCCAAAAGGCAGCTTAATCTTCACAAAATTGCGGGGCGCACATTCCTGTGCCCAGATCGGGAGTCTGACCTCACCCGCACACAAGCCAGCGGCTAGCAGTTAGTCGCCAGCAGCTTCTCTTAGACCCGCGCAGCAAACGGCAGCAGCGCAATGTTGCGCGCCTGCTTAATGGCGGCGCTCAGGCGACGCTGGTGCGGCGTGCAGACCCCGGTCAAACGACGAGGAACGATCTTGCCACGCTCGGCAACGAAGCCGGAGAGCAGGCGCACGTCCTTGTAGTTGATGGAGTCGATCTTTTCCACGCAAAACTTGCAGACTTTCTTGCGGCGGAAAAATTTGCGTCCGCCTTCGCGCCCACCCGGGCCTCCGGGTCCGCCACGGGAATCACGACGCGGTCCGCGATCCTGCCGGTCTTGTCCGCCGGATGCGGGAGTTGCTGTAGGTGTATCTGACATGTTTCTCCTTCGTAAGGGTCAGGGAAGCGCACGGCGCTTTAAGCCGTACCATCAAAGAAAGCAAACCCCAAATTGAGGTTTTATTCGTGACTACCGGCACGGCTTGAAGTCGTGCCCTTCCCCAAACAAATTTTTTCTTTCAAGCCGTTGCCGCTGGAGCAGGGGCGCTTTCCGGCGTCACCGCAGGTTCAGCCGTAGAACGCTTCACGCGAATCGAGCGAAGCTGCTTGATCTTCTCCAGACGCTTCTGCTCCTGGTCGATGCGCACGCTGATGAACTTGATCACCGGTTCCGAGACGCGCAGACGGCGCTCGATCTCGTGAATCGCCTTGCCCTCCGCTTCCACGGTAAGCAGCACGTAGAAACCATCGATGAACTTGCGGACCAGGTACGCCAGGCGTCGCTTGCCCATGCGCTCGACGTTCTTCACAGTTGCGCCGGCATTCGCGGCCTGCGACTCAAGGTTCGAGAGCAGTTTGTCGATCTCCTCCTCCTGCAGGTCAGGCCGGATAATAAACATCACTTCGTATGTACGTTGTTGCATTGTGTTCCCTTCTCTGGCTGTAGGGAGGGCAGCGACTTCAGTCGTGCCGTCCGAAAGCCTATTAACCTATCTCGCGCTTTTGCCTGAGGTTCGCTCTCGCAACGAGGATTACCTCAGCCGAAAATCCCAATCGAAGTGAAACTTGCATGGCGGCACGACTGAAGCCGTGCCCTTCCCTAAACCGCAAGTTACATTTCTTCTTCTTTCTTCGTACGCTGGTTGAAGCGGTTCATCGCCGCTCCCACCCCATCCTTCAAAATCGCTTCTACCGCATCGGCGGCCCGCTCGATCAGTTCATCCACAGCTTCGAGCTGCGACTTCTTGAACTGTCCCAAAACGAACTTCGCGCCGTCGCCTACCGGATGATCGGGCTGGATTCCCAACCTCACCCGGATGAACTCGTCGGTACCGAGCGATCCGACGATCGACTCGAGCCCGTTGTGCCCTGCCGTTCCACCGCGCTGCCGGATACGAGTCGCGCCAAACGGCAAATCCAACTCGTCGTAGACGACGATCAAATCGCTCGCCGGATTTACCTCAAGATCCTCAACCAGTTTTCGCACTGAAAGCCCGCTGAGGTTCATGTAGGTCTCGGGCTTCGCCAGCAGGATTTCCTGTCCTGCAAGCTTCACCTTGCCCGTAGCCGCCTGGCATCTGCGGCTTGCGATATCAACCTTGCATCGCTCGGCGATGCGGTCGATCGTCAGAAAGCCGAGATTGTGAGGCGTGAACTGGTACTCGATGCCGGGATTGCCCAGACCGACAACCAGCTTCACTCTTTCTTCTTGCCCTCAGCCTTCTTACCGCCTTCGGGCTTCGCTGCCGCCTCAGGCGCAGCACCTTCCTCAGTCTCCTGCTTGCCTTTCTTGATGACCTCAGGCTCAGCCGGAGCAGCAGCCGCCTCAACGCCAGCCTCAGCCGGAGCAGCCTCGACAACTTCTTTCACCGACGTGATGTGCGCTACAGGCTGCGTCTCATCCGTAATGACCTTGATCTTGTCGTTGTGCGGCAGATCGGAGACGCGCAACACCTGTCCGAACACCAAAGCAGTCACGTCGACATCGATGTGATCCGGAATGTCGGCAGGCAGACACTCAATCTCCACTTCCCGCACGATCTGCTCCAGAATTCCACCCTGAGTCTTTACGCCTTCGGGGACTCCGGTCAATTCCACTGGCACGCTTACGCGAAGCGCCTTGTCCATCGCGATGCGCTTCAAATCGATGTGCAGCAGCGTGCCCTTGATGGGCTCATACTGCCAGTCGACGATCATCGCTTTGGTCTGCTCGCTGCCGACTTTCAGATCAAATACGGTGTTGTGACCGCTGTCGGAGTGGAGAATGCGGCTGATCTGCTTGGGATTTACGGTAACCGCGACTGAATCCTTTTTCGCGCCATAAACCACAGCGGGAATATTTCCGCTGCGACGCACGCGGCGCGCAGCATTCTTCGTGCGCGCCTCTTCAGCCGGCCGCGGTTGTGCTTCTACTAACTCTTGGGTTGCCATAATGTCCTTCTACTTATTAAGAATCAAAACCGGGATTGAACACGGAGGGCACTGAGGACGACGCGGAGGCGATTATTGGATATCCCTTGAACCTGTGAACCTGCCTCTCAAAATCATGACCATATCAAACCGAATTAATGAATCCAGATTCCCCTCAGTGACCTCCGTGCCCTCCGTGTTCAATTTTTTTTGTGCCTAACTAAAGAGACTACTTACCGACGTCTCCTCATGAATGCTTTCAATCGCTCTCGCCAACAGGCCGGCGATTGTCTTCACCCTGATCTTCGGCTCATTCTTCGCCGCTTCGCTTAATGGGATTGTGTCCGTCACAATCACCTGCTCAATGCGGGAATTGTGGAGACGCTCGACTGCCTGTCCCGAGAGCACCGCATGTGACGCGCAGGCCAGGACGCGAACCGCACCCGCATCCAGCAGAGCGTCGGCGGTCTTCACCAGCGTGCCCGCTGTGTCGATGATGTCATCGAGAATCAGCGCCGTTCGTCCTTCGACATCACCGATCACGTGCATCACTTCCGTCACATTCATGTCTGTGCGCCGTTTATCCACGATAGCCAACGCCGTATCCATCTTCTTGGCGAAGAAGCGCGCGCGCTCCACGCCACCCGCATCCGGCGATACCACCGTCAGATCGGGCAAACTCAAATCCTTCACCGCCGAAACCAGCACTGGCGACGCAAACAGGTGATCCACCGGGATATTGAAAAATCCCTGGATCTGCGGCGCGTGCAAATCAACCACCAGCGCGCGATGCGAACCAGCCGTGGTCAGCAAATCCGCCACCAGCTTCGCCGAGACTGCCACGCGCGGCTTGTCTTTGCGGTCCTGCCGCGAGTACCCGTAGTACGGGATCACCGGAGTGATCCTGCGCGCCGAGGCCCGCTTCAGCGCGTCGATCATCAGCAGCAGCTCCATCAGGTGTTGATCGACCGGGAAGCACGTGGGCTGCACGACAAAAACATCGGCGCCGCGCACGTTCTCCAGCAGCTGAAAGTAAACCTCTCCATCGGAGAAGCGCTGCAAGTGCGCTTGTCCGCGCTGAATCTCAAGAACTCTGCAAATGTCGTCCGCAAGCTTCTCGTTAGCCGTGCCGCAGAAGATCTTGAAACGATCATTGTCGCGATGACGCTGCGGCTTACGCTCCGTCTTCGCCGCAGGCGGCGTCTGCACGCTTGCCTGACCCTTCTGCTGCTGCTGCTTTTCGATTGCGGTTGCGATCGTCGTCATTCCATTAGCCTCGCGAAAGCTGGTTTTCTTTCGTGCCCGGGACTAGTGCTTCTGAAATTTTGTGATTTGAAAATTCCCGCAAACAAGCGTTCAGCCGTCAGCCAGTCAACAAGTACGTACTTGGTCAAACACCTCGCCGCTTCCCGGCTGAATGCTGACTGCTGACAGCTACTTCCTGGCTGGGCGGCTAGGATTCGAACCTAGACAAAGTGCTCCAAAGGCACTTGACCTACCATTAGTCGACCGCCCAAAAATCCTGCTGACCAAGTTAGTTAAATTGTCTGTTTGGGAGTCCAGCGTTAGCGGCTGATTACCATTGTCTCCCAGTATTGCTTTCTTGTCAGCGTGCTTGTTACGTGAGCAGCATGACCCATCGCCTGCACACGTTCCGCAGCAGCTTCAGCCTTCTCTCTGGAATCGAAAAGGCCATAAAGAGCCGATCCAGAGCCGGAAAGCGAAGCATAACGCGCTCCATCGCCGGCCTGGCCGTAGAGCACACGCTTGACGTCACGCAATTCGGGATGCTGAGGAAAGACGACGCGTTCGAAGTCGTTTTCGATCCCGGTACGGACAAGGTCGAGCAGCTGTGTCTCGGCCCGGTCCCCGCCATATGCGGGAACACCGGATACTGGAGTCTTATAACCACCGCTCAACCACGAGTACACAGAGCGGCTGAAAGATAGAATTTTAGCGGATTGCGCAGAGTTGGTCAAAGTAGCCGCGCGGCTGGATGAGCGGGATCCGGTGTCGTCGGAAGATTCGCGCTCTGCAAGCGCGTCCCAGTCAGCGAAGGCTTTGGGGGTGGAGATGCCGATTTCGGGTGTGACAACGACGCAATCGACCGGCGGAAGCTCCTCAAGCGCAAGAATCTGTTCACCACGGCCTTCGCCGTAAACCGTTCCGCCGCTCAGAAACAGCGGCAGGTCGGAGCCGACCTCCTCGCAGATGCGCAACCGGTCCTCAGGATCGAGCGCCTTCTCGGATTCACGTTCCAACCCAAGCAACGTGGCGACTGCATTCGAGGATGCGGCCCCCAAACCGCCCTCAAGCGGCAAGGTCTTCTCAATGGTGATCATCAGCTTGCCGCGCTGACCGATAGCTTTCATGAACCTATCGGCAACGCGATAACAGGTGTTCGACTCATCAGCCGGCACCTTGGGATTCCTGCAACGAATCTCAATCCCCGTCCCCCGCCCTATCTCAACTTTCACGAGATCATGGAGCGCAATGGTCTGGTAAACCGTACGCAATTCGTGAAAACCATCGTCCCGAATCGGGCCAATGGTAAGACCAAGATTGATCTTGGCGTAGGAACGGAGCGTCGTCGGCATTAAGACATTCTAAAGTGCGTCTCCGGCGCAGCCCATATGGGACACCCAATACATTGTCCTAAATTGATTTTTGAATCACAACGCCGACCCACGGCAAGAGCCGCGCCGGAGGCGCCAAAATACGAAAGCCCAGCATGAAATGCCCGCTTTCCGGCATTGAAATGCTGGGTTGATGTGTAGGTTAG
>QIBA01000018.1:4347-5425 GCA_003225175.1 Acidobacteriota bacterium | reverse complement strand
TTCAAACAAAAATTGACAATAACAATCAACATTACATTACGTACAATAAAAACGATTCATTTGTAATTCACCGTTTCTTGCACGAATCTTAATTATTATGGTGGTCTGATTATGAAAAAGCGAGCAAACGTTCATGATGAAAAATGATTTGTAACAAAATGCTTTCAACGTACTTCTATATCAGAAAATAAAATAAAACCCTGTTATTATGTGTAATGTTAAGAAATAACTGATTTTTAATTAATATTATATGATGCATCTTGCCTGATCATGAATGTGAAACTCGCACAAATGTTCATGACAGAATATGAATGATAATATAACAGTTTCCAAGTATTCCTCTATCAGAAAATCAAAAAAAAAACCATGTTATTATGTGCAATCCTCTGAAATAACCAACTTTTATTCTACTTATAAGATGAATCTTAACTGATCTGTTTGCGAAAAAGTGAGCAAATGATTATGACAAAAAATGATTTGTAACAAATCGCTTTCAATGTACTTCTCTATCAGAAAATCTAAAAAAAACCTGTTATTATGAGCAACGTTAAGAAATAACCGATTTTTAATTAATATTATATGAGGCATCTTACTTGATCGTGAATGTGAAAACGCGCATAAATGTTCATGATTTGTAACGAACACTATTAACGTACTTCTCTATCAGAAAATAAAAAAAACACTTTGTCATTATGAGCAATTGGTAGAATGAGTATACCAAGCTGCCTATTGGCGTCACAATTAAAAAAAAGAAATCACGTGATTTCATGTAAGGCGACACAACATTTGTAAAAAATTTTTTTATATATTATGTAATTAGCAAGTAAAAAAAATTTTTTTTAATTTTTAAAATTTGGGAATAAATAAAAATACCGACCGCCACCATCAAAATTTTGAGTCCATAAAACGAGAACCAACTTTTTAATGTTGTATCGCCTGTGTCGCATTTTAATGAACTCTAATGAGGATACCACAATCATGTAAAAATCATTATATCAACCAAAAATAGTAAATTTGAATGACTACTAAAAAAGGATGCGTTTTTGTTATTCTTGCGAATTTTTCTTTTCTTTTTTTT
>QIBA01000018.1:0-4268 GCA_003225175.1 Acidobacteriota bacterium | reverse complement strand
CTAACCAGTACATATCCTTACATGATTAATGTCTTATTTTATCCTATACAATCAAAACAATAAAAAAAAAATTTTTTTTTATTGTTCCTCTTTGGCGCAAAATTTTGTACAACACGCATATACAGTACATGCATGGTGAAAGTTTAATTTTTACCTTTTTTTATTCATAAGTTTGATTATATCATCAAATAATCAATTGGTTTAACATGCATATATGCTTAATCAAATGATAAAATGGTAATCAAAATTTTATAAATTTGTCATTTTTTCATAAAGCACACAAAGAAAAAAATTTTTTTTACGAATTTTGTGATAAAATCATGGCTAGCGAAGAAATTGAAGCTCAGAAAGATCCTATTAAAATTCTAATTTCTTCAGAAACGGAGGATGATGATACAAAAAAACATATGGAAGCGATTAATAATACAAAAGAACATACGAAATCAACGATCAATGAACATAGAAATTCAATTGATAGTATTATTGTTCCTCAATACATGAACGAAGAATATGACTCAATTCACGATACTTATGTTGTTACTTATAGTAAAAAGGATAATTCAATTCTTGGATGGTCTGTCAAAATTAAAGAGAATATACAACAAAAATGTGGATTGTATTTCGAGCTTGATCGAGATTACGATATTGTATCATTTAAATTATATAAAAAATTTTTGTTATTCCATTATAACGATAAGAATAGTGATAACAAATCAAATTATCGTAAGTAATTATTTTGATATAAAATATGAAATAAGCAAGCAAAATGTCTTATGTAATTAACTAATTAATAACTTGTATTGTTAGGTATAGTTGATTTAAATGACAAGGGTCAATTTCTTCAACTAGAATATGCAGAAAGACTTTTTATCAGAGAAAATTCAGTGGGATTTCGTCCTGTTGATTCTGATGATCATTTGATTGTAGTATCATTAAACAATGAAGGATTAAAAAAAGATTACAACATTTACATGTACTCTTTTAGTGATAAGCCGCCAACAACAAATCAAACTACAAATCAAACTCGTTGGAAGCATTCCCAAATTTATAATATAGAAATTACTAAAAGTTTAAATGAAGATATTTTTGATTATTGTTTTGTATATCAAACAAAGTTATTTCTTTTTAATGGATTTCAATCGATGACTCAATGGAATTTATCGACAATGACCTTTGAGACGCAATACTTATTTAACATATTTGATTATGTCTTGCGTAGTTATCCATCTAATATAGTAATAAACACAGATCAAACATTAATTGCATTAAATATTGATGACAGAGTTAATATATTTTCAATGGGAAATGGAATGTGGATTTCAAGATATGGTTAGTATTAATTTACATTATTTTATTATATAACATTTTAAATAATTTGTTTTTTCGTTTAATGTAGAAGACATAGAAGTTGTGAAAGATTTAGAATATCCAATGGAATTTGTAACTTTAGAGGATGGTTCTGAAGGATTGATTATTATTAATAAATCCTTTGATAATAAATTATCATACAAATTTCTAGATCCTTTTCTTCCCTCTGATACAATTGATATTACTAAGGATATCAATGACAGTAAAAAAATTATTATAACTAAATCCAACAGAAAATTTTCAATTATTGAAAATAATGTTTGGACTGCAGACGGTTTGAATAAAGATACATTTCAACAAATATTAAACAAGACTATCTACCATAGTAATATTTATACTTTATCTATTTTCAAAAAGATAGAAAATATGCTTAATGATATGATTAAAAGTGACACAAGTCACACAACAAATAACAATAAAGTGACTATATTAGCAGATGGAACAATATTTCGCTTTATTCTTAAAGTGAAGGATTCTGGTCGTGCTAGACTTTTTGGAGAATGTTTGCAAAATAATGAATGGAAAAAAACTCAGAACAGTGTTTCTTTTAAATATAAAATATTTTCATACAAAAAATTAGATAATCAGGATTTGGCTTTAATTACTAGAAAAGGAATCTTAATTTATACAATAACTGAAGATTTCTTAGGACTTCGATACTTTTGGAACAATGAAGATTGGAATGAAAAATTCGGGTTTGAAGATAATATTACTGATTTTGATAATTACTGTAAACCTTTTATTAAAGAAATTTTAGACGATAAATTTAAATTATCATTACCATCACCAAATTTTAAAACTATATTTGAAAAGATTAAAAAAGAACAATACAGGAAACACAAGAATACAGAATATAAGAAATATGAGAAATACTTTTTAAGTATTATAAATAATCCAGTAGAATTTTCAAAATTTGGATTAGAAATGTTAGAAATAGCAACTAATGAGAAAGATGGTAGTTTTATTTTTATCATTCAATCAATTGTTGATAAAATCATTGAATTAATTGATGATTCAGAAAATTACAATTACATATCATTTCTGCCTTTTATTAGTTTAAATTTATCTAAATTGTGTAATCCTTATTATTCTAATTTAGTAATGAAATATCTCTCACATACATCTATTATATTAGATCCCACTTATTCATCTACTAAATCTTCAACGAATACTTCACTTTATACATATTCAAAAGATATTTATATTAAAAGATCATCAAGTAATAACGATAATAATTGTTTAAAAAGTTTATCATTATTAAAAAGCTTATCATTACTTTATAAAGAATTAGCTTCCAAGTTAAAAATACAAGAAAAAACTCCAACAATTAGTTTTATTGTTCCTTTTCCACAAATTTACAAATATCTTGATGATAATGACATTTGGAAAGAAATTTTATATAAACAAAATGATAACTCTTGGAATGAAATTTTACATAAACAAAAATCTATTCTTTTTTGTAATATAGATACCAATAATTTTTATAAGTGGTGGAATTTTGCTGCCATTATAGATTTTAAATGGAAAGTTTTTGGAAGAACATATTATTATTTAAATTGGTATTTTTATACTAATTATTTTTTTTGCTTTGCATTGGCTTCTATATCTTCTGGTATTTTTATCAGCAATAATATACTTTTTGTACTTTCAATTTTATTTGGTTTTATATATTTAATTGTTAAAATTCGACAATGTTTATAGAAGCCACAAATTTATTTTAGCGATCCATGGAATTTATTTGGTAAGTAATTGGTACACTATTTTATACACTAATTTTTATTTTTTATTTACAAAAAATGAATTGATAATTTTATTATTTATAGATGTAGGAACATATCTTTCATCTATTATAGTGTCTATATATTGGTTCAATTTTTATGATGATGACAAAATTAAAGAAATTGGAGCAGTTACTAATTTATTATTTTATTTGAAATTTCTATTATTTTTCCGAGTAATTCAATCATTTGGAATTTATTTTTCCATAATTATTGGTGTTGCCAAAAAAGTTTTTCCATTCTTAGTAGTCTTATTTTTTATTTTACTTGGATTTGCTCATGCATTTTTTATTGTTTTAAGAACACTTAGTTTTTCGTTGGATAAACCAGTATTTAATGATGATCCAAATAATCCATGGAATCTTGCTAATCGATATATCTTTATTGATCAAAATGGAGCGCAATTAGACGATAGGATATTAATCTAACGGCCTGATGAAAACACAAATGTGTTTGTTTCATTTGATTCTTCACTTTATGCAATGTATTCGATTTTTTTGGGTAGTAATTTATTATTTTAATCATTTTTTTTTTGATATAAAAATTAATTTAATAATTTTTTTTTTAAAAAAAAAAAAACAATAGGTGATTACAAATCACTGGAAAACTTTATCCTTCCTACAGTAATGACAGTTTTATTCGTTTTACTTACATTTATACTAATTTATCTTATGAACTTATTTATTGGATTACTAAATTTGGCAATTAATGATTATAACAAATATGAAGAATTTTTACTTCAAAAAGCAAAGGTATTTTACTTTATTATAATTATAAATTTATAAATGTTAAATTTATTAGGGTTGTTTTATATTGATAATTTTAATTAAAATTTTATTAATTATTTTAAAAAGATTATTACAGAAATTGAATTATTTTTTATGTTCTCTTATCAAAGAAATAACAGAAAATGGTTTTCAGAATTGATGTGAGTATGCTAATAATATCAAATATTCTAATTATTTCTTTTGTATATTCTAATTATAATTTATTTTAGATATTATGATATTCCTATTAATGATGTTCGTAAATTAATTAATGCAGTTGATAATAAGAAAACTGTATTCGATCATCCTATATTTATCAGTAAAAGATTAAGAAAATTATTGGGAATTCCAGAAC
>QIBA01000017.1 GCA_003225175.1 Acidobacteriota bacterium | reverse complement strand
GTGTGGTACACGGAAACAAAATCAGCGTCGGCCACCCGCCCTCGTTTGTGTACGGGGCCGGCGGGCAAGTAGTAGAAAATACGTCAGGTCGACTTTACGGGCCCGCCACGGGAATGCGCGGGGCAGGAGTGAGCGTTACCTACTCCGTTTGCGGACATTGAAAATGATCGACTTTTTGGGCGCGATACTTTGCACCACAGGATTGGCTCTGGGTATTGTAGGTTTGGCGGCTCCCCAACGGCTGATGGAAATGCGCAAGCGATTCATGGGAATTGAAGATCGCAGCCGTTTCTTCGATTCCCATCCGTTCCTGGAAAGAATCGGCTCACTTGGTCTACTAATCTTGTGTTTGCTTGGCCTGATCAAGATTGTGCTCCGAATATGAATCGGAATTTCGCAATCGGACGTGAAAATCTCCGTTTTGTTCCGCCGAAACCGGCTCAGGCAGGAGCGACAGCTTTTCTCTCTTTCGCAGAACGAGTTGAAAATGCTCGGGCATGACGACATAACCCAGCACCTCGAAGCGGTAACGCGCGCGCACTCTATCGAATACCTCTACGAAGACATCTCGCGCATACGCAGATCCCATGAATGGCTTTCTTTGATAACAACTGCAGGTGATGCAGTGGTAGTCATGAAAACCGTAGATTCGAATCAGATCGCGCGGCACGCGGCGAATTATAGGCGAGACCTTCTGGATAACCCACTCATCGAACACCGCGATGAGTGGGGCACCCGCGCAAATCAAAGCCGATTAGCGTACTCCGGCAGTTGTGAGTCGAAACGCGTAGAGTGCCGTCACGATTAGCGTAATCCAGAAGAACGGACTAGCGAAATACGCGACAAGCGCACCTCTGCCTGTGACCTTGGTCTTCGACGTTACAACGAACAGGGTGTATACCGAAACGACAAATGCAGCACCCAATGCAGCGAGAATCCCTTTTACGTAGATCACTGGAGTGGCTCCTTTTTGGTTTAACCGCCATCGTGCCCCGGTTGCAGTCTTTCCCTTTAGAAGTTCAGCCGCTTGCGCCGCTCCGTGTGGCGCCCAGCCGGCCTGGAGGGCGGGTTCTATAAGGCGATGCCAAGCAACTCCTCTCCGATCTGTTCGGGAGATGTGTTTGCTCTTGACATCGCCTTATATAGAACCTGTCCTATGCCCATTTTCGCTGCTATCAGGCTAGGCGCCCGGCAGAGCCGCTGGCATTTCACGCGATTCATCGATAGGCGATCACCAAACGATCGAGGCCAATCTCGGGAGGCGCTAGTTCGACTCGAGTGAAGCCGGCGTTCTTCGAAATACTCTCGAGCTCTGCGAAGGTGTAAGCATCGCCGGCGGGCGTGGTGGTTAGCATCATGATGCTAAAGGCAGCAGCCGTGGGCGGTGTAATGCGATCCGGATTGGGAACGAATTCGGCGATTGCGCCACGGCCACCTCGCTTCAGTGTGGCGTGCACTTTGCGCATGAAGGCGGTGCAGGTGGGCGCATCAAAATGGTGCAGGAAATTGGTGATCAAGACCAAATCGTAGCCGTTGCCAAGCTCAGTTTCGAAGGCGCTGCCCGGAAGGAGATGGTAGCGGTCGGCAACTCCCATGCGCTCGGCATTGTTGCGCGCGACTTCCAGCACATTCTTCCAATCGGCCGCATAGATGTGAGCCGCGGGATTCTGCTTGGCCACGGAGATGCCGAACATGCCGTGACCCGCGGCGATATCAAGAACCTTGTGTGCCTCGCCGCCTTTGCGAAGCTCGGTGGCCATAATCTCTGCGGGCATGTACATGAGCGGCACCATCGCTTGCGCAAATTTCACCCAATCCGGATTCTCCGTTTCCAGGATCCCTTCACCAATTGCAGTGCCTCCCCGGCGCACGGCTTCCGTCAGGCGGGCGTTGCCCTCGCGCAAGCGTGGGGTGAGGAGGAAGTCAATCGTCCCACCGATATATGCAGGCGAATGCCGGTCGAGGAACAACGCTGAATCGGGCGCAAGAGCGTACTGGTTTCTCTCTTTGGTCAGGAAGCCGTGAATGGTCAGGAAATCGCACAGGATTCGCACGCCGCGTTCACTGGCCCGGCAGCGCTTGGCAATGCTCGCTGCGGTGGTGTCACCTTTGGCGATGGCGGTAAAGATTTCCAGTTCGACGGCGGCCTTCATCGCCTCCGTCTGCTGATAAGCGTTTATCGCGTTGAAGAAGCGCTCCGGAGTGGGCGATTGATGCAGGGTTGTGCCGGTCATGGATTCCTCCCTGAGGCGCGCAATTGTAGCGCATGAATGACTCCGGACGGATGGCACAGCCTTAGATTGAGCAGGCCTTTGTTTCTAGGTTTTGTTTCTCAGCAATCCGCCACAATGCGTGTGTCGCACTCTGCGCGGTTTGAGGCTGTTACGAGACTCAAGAATTTGTTACATATTGTGGTCGCAGTCCAGGCGAAGCGCAACATGTTGCGGTTTCAAAAGGGGAATTTAGAGTTTCGTAACAGCCTCGGTTTTCGCAGGGTGCGCTTCACGCCGACGCCGACACGCCAGGTTGATTCCTCGACGCAATCCTCTGGGTCGGCATTTGGGGAAACCGCGCAGAGTGCGGCACCCGCATCTACCAGTCCCAAAACAGGACTCAGAGAAACGAAATAAGAAAGAAGGGTGTGCCACCCGGCCTGAAGTTCATAAGGGACACCCAAGAGGTTTCAAAGAGCCCCGTGGCTTAGGTGGTGTCTTGCTACTCCACGGCGGCCACCCTGGCGGTCTTTCCCTTTAGAAGTTCAGCCGCTTGCGCCGCTCCGCGTGCGGCGCCCAGCCGGCCTGGAGCATTCGCGAGGGTCGCCTGAAACTCCTTCAGTGCCAATTCGGGATGGTTCTGCTCGAGCAATAAGGACCCTAGCTGTTCGCGCGCGGGAACGATTGGCCCGGGAGTTATCGGCAGCTTCTCAACTGCGTCTTCTTCATCCGCAGCCTGGCGCATCAGGCTTACGGCTTCGTCGGGTTTGCCCTGCTGCTGGGCGCACCATGCCGTGAGTTCCCGCCCAAGGATGCTTGTCTGCGTAACCCAGTAGTCTTGTCCTGAAGAGCGCAGCTGACTTTCGATTTGCGCCAGACGATCGATTTGCGCGCGAGCCTCCTCGATACGGCCGCGTCGCGCAAGTCCGAGCCCGCGAGCCCAAATTGCGACCGCCGCCACTTCCGGCGGACTGCTGCTGGCGGCCGTTATTGCGCTTGCTTCATCCCACCGATGAAGCTCAACGGCGTAGCGCACAGGCATCGCGGTTGCGGCGTAAAAACTCTTGAAGTCTCCGGCCAGGGTGCTCTTGCTCTTCAGTTGATGGATAATTTCAGCGGCTTGTGGGTCGCGTCCACTTTGAAGATAGGCATACACGAGATAGTCCATCGCGTGAAGCTCTTCACCGGTATCTCCTTGCCGATGCGCCGCATCTCGCGCAGCAAGGTTGCTGGTGATGGATTCATCCCACAACCCAAGTCTGGTAAAAATGTGCGACGGCATGTGCAAAGCGTGCGGAGCCGAGGGCGCAATGTTCGAGTATGCGTTCGCGACAGCCAAACCACGGGAAGCGAGTTCCGCGTTGTCGTAGGCATGGATCAGGTAATGCGGGATTCCGGGGTGCTGTGGATGAACCCGATAGAGAGGCTCTAGCAAGTCCGCTGCTTTCTTTTGATTTGCGTGCGTCTTGTCTGCAGGTGAAGCGGTCGAGAGAAGAGCCAGTGCATAAAATACCTGGACCTCGAGGTTCTCTCTCTCGTCTCTCGCCAAAGCGGTCATTGCATCCAGGTACTTCATCGCTCTTCCGCGGTACTGAGCTTCACTCGCATCATCCAGGAGAACACTCAGTGCAGCGATGAGCTTCCGCTCCCGTTCCGAACCAGACCCGAGCCGTTGAGCCTGCTTGATTTCACTCTTCGCTTCCGGAATTTCCGAGTCGGGGAGAGGTGGCTCCCACAGTTGATGGAAATGCGTCATGGCGATGCCCCAATGAGCGATTGCGCACTGAGGATCTTGTTTGGCAACGCCGCGGAAGGCAGTCTCCGCCGGAGCGTAAGCGAATGAGTGCAGCAAGGCAACTGCGCGGTTGAAGTGCTGCTGCACGGCCGAGTTACACGACACGGGAAACGAGACCTCTCCCAACTTTTCAGGCATGCCATGGGAGTGAGTTTCCTGCGCGGCCAGGCAAGACGCATAAGTCAGAAGACCAGCTAGAAATAATCGCCACATGATTTGCCAACCATAATCGCGATTCGGTACACGTTCAGAGTACGCGGAGACAGCGCGAAGAAGTGTATCGCCGCTCACTCAAGGGGATGGGACTAACAGAAGATGGTCCCCTGACGCCGGGTGCCCTGCCCTTGGAGCCCACGTTCCTGGCTTTTGCGTGGGAGCCCACGCATACCGGGGTCCCCAGCAAACGTCGTTTGTTTGCTGGGGTGGATTCATGCATGGGAGAGGTTTTCAAGCCTCGCCAACGCGCATTCTACTTTTTCCCCGGCTTTAGGCGTGGGGTTTCAGATTGGGAAGCCCCGGGGCTAAAGCGCAAAAATTATTATGCGATCGTTTCTTGCAACGCTGAAGCATTGCCCCCGGATAAGTCCGGGGGCTCCCACCCAAACCAAGGCCCTCACTTGAATGCGCGTGGACGGATCGCGTCCGGGTACCCTGCCTTTGGCTTTACTTCATCGCCGAACATAGTTCGGTGCTACCACGAGTCAAGATTGCGAGTCAACCAAAATTGTCATTTTGGAACTCAGGCGGCTGTGGGAGAGTGCTCGTCGCAATCATCCGACGCTGGCGCGAGCAACGGATGCGAATTTCAGAATTCACTGCTTATTCA
>QIBA01000016.1 GCA_003225175.1 Acidobacteriota bacterium | reverse complement strand
AAAAGAAAAAGAAGGGCGTTGGAGGTGCGATGAGCGCTGTGCCCTCGCCCTCTCTGCCGCCGGAGGCAGCGCTGCCTGAAGCCAATGCAACACCAACCCCAGTTGCGTCGCCATGAGGGTTATCGCCGGCAGCGCCGGCGGAGTCCGCCTGACAGTTCCGAAGCGCGGTGTCCGACCGACAATGGACCGCGTCAAGGCGGCTATCTTTTCGAGCTTGGGTGAGACAGTCATCGGCGCGCGAGTGCTCGATCTTTTCGCTGGAAGCGGTGCGCTTGGAATCGAAGCGCTGAGCCGTGGGGCCGCCTCCGCGATGTTTGTTAAGGTGAGCGCCAATCGGCAGAAGCAATCGAGAAAAATCTCGCCAAGACGAATTTAAAAGGGCGCGTGCGAAAGCAGGATGTTTTCGATTTTCTACGGCAACGATCGAACGCGGAGAAATTTCAAATTATTTTTGCGGATCCGCCCTATGAAAAACCGCACCGCGGCGAAAGCCATACTGAGAAGCTTTTGAACAACGAAAGTTTGCCAAAGTTGCTGGAGCTCGACGGCATTTTTGTGTTGGAGAAACGACCGGATGAAACGCTTTCGGAATTGAAACTTTGGCGCGTAATTCGCCAGAAAACCTACGGTGCCACCGAAATTCTGTTTGTGAGTCAATCGGCATGCGGCAATTGGCAATCTGCAATTAAGTGATTCGCTTCATTTATAATCTGTTTTGGCCGCTCGGGTTGTTGATTTTTTTGCCGGGCTATTTCGCCAAAATGATTCGCCGCGGCGGTTACCGCGAAAAATTTGGCCAACGAGTGGGAATCTACGACGGTGCGCTGCGGAACCGGCTTGCGAAGCAACGCTCGACATGGCTGCACGCAGTGAGCGTGGGTGAAGTAAACATTGCGTTGAAACTCGCGAATGCGTTACGCGTGCTCGAACGGGATGTGCACTGCGTGTTGACCACAACCACAACGACCGGGTTCGCGTTGGCGCGCAAAAGTGCGCCGTCTTGGATCGAAGTCATGTACACGCCGCTGGATTACTGGCCAATCATGCGGCGCGCGTTTTCGGCCATTCTTCCGGCGCGGATTGTTCTTATTGAAGCGGAGGTTTGGCCCAACCTCGCCGCCGCAGCGCACGCGCGCCGGATCCCGCTCGCGCTGGTGAACGCGCGATTGTCTCCGCGCTCCGAGCGACGCTATCGACGGTTTCGGTTTTTTGTCGCGCCAATGTTCCGGCTCCTCGATTTGGTGTGTGTACCAGAACGGCGGGATGTCGAGCGATGGGTGGCGCTCGGTGTTTCGCGAGATCGAATTCATGCGACCGGCAGCATCAAATTCGATCCTGAGGTTCAGGGAGAAAGCCAGACTGTAGCCGCATCCGTCTTGGACGCGTTCAACTCGGAGCCGCTAGTCCTGTTCGGCGGCAGCACGCATCGCGGCGAAGAAGAAATCCTGGCCAGAGTTTTTCTTCGATTGCGCGAGCAATATCCCTCGCTGCGGTTATTCATCGCGCCGCGTCATGTCGAACGGCTGCAAGAAATCCGTGCACAATTGGGTGCTCTGCCATTGCGTGTGACGCTCGCCAGCCAAGCGTCCACCTCCGCCGCAGCCAAAGGGGATTGCATGCTCCTCGATACGACTGGTGAACTTCAACGTTGGTACGGCATCGCCACTGTCGTGTTCATCGGGAAAAGCCTCACCGCGCACGGCGGACAAAATCCCGTAGAACCGATTCTAGCAGGCAAACCCGTTGTGTTTGGTCCGCACATGGAAAACTTCGCAACGCTGGCTAAAACACTGGTTTCAAAGGATGCCGCGATGCAGGTCAACGATACCGGCTCGCTCGAGCGCGCCGTTGGCGAGCTTCTCGGCGACAACGACGCCCGCCAGCGTCTCGTGCGAAATGCGCAGGTCGCCTTGCGGGAGCACAAGGGCGCAACCGCGCGCGCAGCGGCGCTAGTTCACGCGTTCGAACCGAGACACTGAGAGCGGCTGCCAATTTGCCTTGCGCTGAGCCGTCGCAATTCTGATATTGCCCGGCTTTGTGACCCTATCGTCTAGAGGCCCAGGACACCGCCCTTTCACGGCGGTAACACGGGTTCGAATCCCGTTAGGGTCGCGTTGCCTCTTCTTTGTCGTTAAACGCGGGTCGTCTGAGGTGCAATCTACCGGAACCGTAAGTCGGAGGGGATGTACTACCGCGCAGTCTACTACACCAGAACAACCGTTGACAGCAAAGAGGTCTCAAAACGACCACCGGCTGGACTTTGCGATCTTCAAGAAGCCACGGACGAAGCCGAAGCAAAAGTCTCGTGATTATCGCGCCTGGACGGGGATGCTCTGCGGTTTTCAGGCCGTGATCGTCACATCTCTGCACACGCGCTGGACGCGGTAAAAGAATTTGATGTCCCGCTGGATGCAGTCGCGATCGACTCCAAAGAGGCGAAGAAGCTGTTGGAAGCGTTCCCCCTCGTCGATCCCTGCGCGGTTCTACCCTCGGCATTATGGAACGGGAATTATTTCCCGAAGACTTTCTTAACGTCGCCGACTTTTTTTCTGACTTTGCCGCCCGTCTTTTCCGCCGCGCCACGGTCTTCTAAATCCCGGTTTCCTGTCGCCTTGCCGGTCTCTTCTTTGATTTTGCCCTTCGCTTCGTGAAAACCACCTTTAGCTTTATCTTTTGAACTTGAGTCCATGCTTAGGAATCGAGCACCGAGGGCGCTCAAGATGTATCGCTGTTACCGCGTAGCCCCGACACTTTCACTAACCCAAATTTGTGCTGCAAACATTTTCGTGGACAGCTTTAAGCCAACTTTGATTGGACAAACACTTCATCACAGTCCCGAGAAAAGACCATCCGAAGTGCTACAGGGCGAATTTGCGACGCAGAAACCCGATCACATCGCCCCGTCCCAATTTCGCAACGCAAAAGTCTCAAGGGTAGCCAAAGCATCACGCGCTGCGCTCTAACGAGCTAACAACAGAGGGTGAACAATGAAACCAACCCTCTGATTGGATGCGATAACGTCGTTGGTGAAGCGCAGGGGCACTCAGGGTTATTTTCGGATTGTCTGCGCGTTCTGTAGGCGCGTAATCCAAAAAGGGAAACATGGAGGTGCTGCGGACACGATTTTTTCGGTGTGTGATCGCTGCAGCACGAAAGGGTGCTCCGAAGATGCAGTCCAAAGCAAGAAGCGTGAGCCCCGGCCACCTGAAACGTAAGACAAACCTGAGTAAATAGTAGCTCAAGGGAGACGGTTTTTCGTCGAAAAATTGCGCAGGCCGTCCTTGTAGTAGCGAAGCCGGCAAACTGCGCTGTTCGCCGACGAAAGCAATCTGAGGCTCGCGTGGCTTCCCGTATGTGGCCAGATGCGCGACAATTCCGGTTCGTTAATGCCGCCTTGCTTCATTTTCTCTAATTCCTCTGCAATTCGCCTCGCCAGCATTTTTCACACACACATAAACGCCCTAGGAGTTGTTCTCTTTAAGTCATACGGCTTTGTAGGTTTGGCTGATGTACTTTCAGAATTGTGCGGTCTCCGGGAACCAACACTGCGGCGATATGCGATGCCCACTGACGCGCTGCTACAAAATTGCAGCCCGGAGATAGCAGGCACAAACAATCAAAAGAAAGGAAACATGAAGTTGGACACACTGGAAAAGCTTTACATCAGCGAACTACGCGATCTTTACAGCGCCGAAAACCAATTGCTCAAGGCGTTGCCGAAGATGGCAAAAGTGGTTTCATCGCCGGAATTGAAAGATGCTTTTGAAAAGCATCTGGAACAAACAAAAGGACATATTGAAAGGCTCGAACAGCTGTTTGAGCAGCTTGACGAAAGTCCTAAAGGCAAGACTTGCCACGGGATGAAGGGACTCATCGAGGAAGGATCGGAAATCTTGGAAGAAGACGGTGAAGAGTCAGTTCTTGATGCAGGAATAATCGTTGCCGCGCAGAAGGTCGAACATTACGAAATCGCGAGCTACGGCAGCGTTCGCACTTTCGCCAACCTTTTGGGTAAGGATGAAGAGGCGAGGCTTCTGCAATCTACCCTCGATGAAGAATCTGAAACAAATGAGATTCTAAACCAATTAGCTGAAAGCATCGTCAATCCAGAGGCGGTCAGTGAAACGGAATCGGCAGATGCTGGTTCAAATCGATGATGCATATGAAACGAACTTTATTAGTCTTAGCTTGTCTTACCGCAGTTAGCTTAGCCGTAATGGCTGCCGACGAGAAGACGAAACCGGACAACACCTCAATAAACGAGCGAGATCGCTCCAGTGAAACGCAGACGTCTGGCGATCAGTCAAACAGTTCTGCCGATTTAAAGATTACACAGGCTATACGGCAGGCGTTAGTGAAAGATAGCGAGCTTTCAACAACTGCGAAGAACATCAAAATCATTACGGACAACGGCCAAGTTACACTCCGCGGGCCCGTTAAGAACGCGCAAGAAAAGGCGAAAATTGATCAGCTCGCAAGATCAGCGGCTGGCGGTGCCAAGATTAACGATCAACTCGACATTAAAGGGTCAAACTAACAAAAACCTCACACAAACAAAATACAACATCATACAAACGAAAGAAAATCATTATGTCTAAATCAATATTCGGTATTGCAACTACACACGGACAGGCCGAGCGAATTGTCGAGCAGCTCCAAGCACAAGGTTTCGCGACCTCAGAAATTTCAGTGCTGATGCCCGACACAGGGGGCACGCGTGATGTTGGTCACGTTAAAGCCACTAAGGCCCCAGAAGGCGCGACAACTGGCGCGGCTACTGGTGGCGCGACGGGCGGGGTGCTTGGATTACTGGCAGGAATTGGCGCATTGGCAATTCCGGGCGTAGGCCCGCTTATCGCCGCTGGGCCAATTATGGCGGCACTCAGTGGCGCAGCCGTCGGAGCAGCGACCGGCGGTATCGTGGGCGGTTTGATCGGTCTCGGCATTCCAGAGATCGAGGCAAAGCGCTACGCGGAGAAGTTGGAAAAGGGGAATTATCTGATCGCCGTCCACACGGATGAAAGCGAAGACGTTGATCGGGCGAAGAAGATTTTCAAGACTGCTGGCGCTGAGGACATCAGCACCGTCAGCGAAGCATCGGCACCGAAGGCTTAAGGTAAAATCTATGGCTGACAAAAACCAAATGGATCAAGGCTCTGCGGTGCCGCCACGCTCGGAACAAGAAGCAGAGCGCGGCGTGAGCGGTGCTCGTAAAGCGGCGGAAGGTCTCAGCTCGGCGGCAGGCGTAACAGCCGATAAATATCGCCCGCGCGGGAAAGTCTGGGATGATGCGCTCCATCGCGTCCGCAGTTCCCAGGACGGCAGCAAGCAATACGTCCGCGAGAACCCGACGAAGGCGGTCTTTACCGCGCTCGGGGTTGGTTTCGTGCTCGGTTTACTTTTCCGTCGTTAGGGATGTCGCTTTAAGGAATAAAAAGGCGTTATCGCGAACCGCGATGTAGTATCAATTGCCAGCATGAATAGAAATATTTTTTATATAATTGGAGTGATCGTCGTTATCGTGATCGTGCTCAAATTGCTCGGCCTGTTCTAGGCCGCCGCGTCTGCCAACAGCTACATACCGCGTGTCGGAAGTAAAAGGCCGGCAACGTGATTGGAGATGCTCGAGCACGCTTCAAACAATGGTGAACTCTGGGCATGCTAAACAATGC
>QIBA01000015.1 GCA_003225175.1 Acidobacteriota bacterium | reverse complement strand
TGGTTTCTGGAACACAGGCCCTAGAGTTTGAAACAATTATCACAGCCAGCCTGCTGAGCGTAATCAATGGACGACGAACTTATTACTTCGATCCGAGACAACTATGACCGGCTGGCTGATGAATATGCGCGTCACCTCTTCGGCGAACTTGCAAACAAACCCCTGGACTGCCAGCTCGTAAGTGATTTCGCGGCACAAACCCGCGGGCGCGGCGAGGTATGCGACATCGGTTGCGGTCCCGGTCAGGTCGCGCGTTATTTGCGAGATGCAGGCGCAAACGTATTCGGCCTCGATCTCTCTCCCGAAATGATCAGCCAGGCCCAAAGGCTGAATCCTGACGTCCCTTTTCGAGAAGGAAATATGTTGGCCCTTGATTTGCCGGCTGGAGAGCTGGCTGGAATTGCGGCTTTTTACGCCATTGTGAATATCCCGCGAGGATCGCTCCCGCTTGCATTCAGCGAGATGCACCGGGCGCTGCAGCCAGGCGGTGTGTTGCTTCTCGGGCTCCATGTGGGCACGGAAACGCTTCATCCCGCGGAATTGTGGGGCAAGCAGGTTTCCATGGATTGGTTCTTCTTTTCAAGCGCTGAGATCGAGCAGCTGCTTGAAGCTGCCGGCTTCATTATCAAAGAAGTAAAAGTACGAGAGCCCTACAGCCCAGATGTTGAGCACCAGAGCCGAAGAGCATACATCTTCGCGCGAAAGGCGCTTTGACTGCGCAGTAGATGAAAACCATTCTCTGGCTGATCGTCGCTGGATACGCATTCTCGACGAGCCTTTTGAAGGCTGGCGAAAAAACACTCTGACTGGGTAATTGTCCAACGATTGGATCTATCGCATATAGTCGTCGACGATGAACCAAACACAGAAAGCAACGCCGAAGTCCTGCGACTCTGAAAAATCAGCAATATCGAATTGTGTCGCCGCTGGAAAACTCTGATATGGAATGCCGCGTCGGCTCACCTGACGTCATCGAGCCGAAAAGTTAGTGTGACTCACCTTTGATCCCGATATGGCAACTCGATGGTCCTGCTTTTGAGAGAGCGCCGGTGCGTGATCTTCAATGGCAGCCGGGTTCGATCGCGCGCAAAGTCCCGGAATGTAACTGGCTCAGGATGAAAAATCCGATGAACGATCGTGCGGTTTTCCTTGTCGCGTATCTCAAGAGAGCGCTTATCCATGGCATAGTGAAGCTCTGCCACATCTTCCCAGCGTATGATCTTCTCCCGTCCAAGCCAGTGGCGTGAAACAACTCCCTGCATATCAATCACGAGAGTCCGCGGATAGAGAAAAGCAAGTCCCAGCAACAGACCGAAGCAAACGTATCCCAGCCACCGCTCGCGAGGCTCGCATGAACTCCAGCAGTACGCAAAAAAACACACAATGAGAAATGCGGTCAGAAGAAAGAAGGCTCGGATCTCCTGCATAGGCTGAAAGACCGTCCGCCCGGCGTCTGGATTCGCTTTTCTTACAGTCGGCCTCGTGCGCACCCAGAAACGCCAGGCAACGTGCACGATCAAAACCAGGAATGGAACAGCGAGGACAACGAGCTGCTTTAGTGTCTGGCCCGGCATAGGCTTAAACGGATATTTCAGGAAACTCCCTCACTTTCGCGATCTCGAAAGTGATCTTGGACTATTCCCGGCGGATCCGCTTGCGGAGTCGCGTCGAGGGTTCTGCACACAGGCAGGAAGATAGTTGCGATCGCCGTGAGATCACGATCGCTGTTAATCCATCCCCAAAAGTTTTGAGTTTATCAACGCATCGCCGCAGGTGCGCAAGATTGCTTGCAATGATCTTGAGTTGAAAGACGTTCGGCTCGCCGATTCGATGACATTCCCGGACTTCCGGAGTTTTGGATAGACGCTTGAGCAGTTTAGGTTCGCGCACGCCTAGTCGCAAGAACGCACTGACCCCTGAGTTCGGAGCCTGGGAATCTGAAATGGGACCCCAGTCCATGAGACCTTCTGCAAGTCGATTGATGCGGTCAGCGATGCTTGGCTGTGGCAGTCCTAGCCTTCGCGATATCTGCGCAAGCGACATTCCCGATTCCTTCTGCAGCAATTCGATGATGTCCCAATCCAACATATCCATTTTGAAACTGCCATTTCCGCGTTCCAATAAACGGTCCCCCAAATTGGCCCCGGCCGTAAAAGCGATACCTTGATTCCGGTCCAGTCGATATCAATTTGGTTCGATATGCTTCCAGCTTAAGAAACCTGCCTGGCGTCTTCCATCCGGTTATTGCTGTTGAATTGGCTCTCAGCCAAATACTCAGCCCAGTTGAATTACTCCACGATTGGCAAGCGACTGCAGTTGAAATGTGAGTGTCTCGGCCGCTCGGAGACGACAACCACCCCAGGAACACACTCGCTCTGACCAGCCGGGACTCCTAACCATGGCTGCACTGGAAAAAATACTCAATAACCACTTAGCGGTTCCTGGTCATGACCAGATCGGAAAACGAATAAAAACAGTCGTCTCCGGCTGGGTCGTTCCTAAATGAGTAGGAGTTATACCAGGATAATTTCCCATCTTGTCCGTCGATCGCAAGGATGCGATAAGCATAGGGGCCGCTCGTCTTCGAGGTCGGAGTGTATGGAACTGACAGCCAGAAATGAAGCCGTGCTGAGCATGAGCTTCAAAGCCGCTTTCCTGCTTTCCGCAGATGCTGAGCTTGCGGAGGCCGTCGTAATTGAAGGCCTCGAAAACGATGACAGCGATGAGATCTCATTGGAGAGACTCGTGACCTGCGCAGTACTCGATGGCAGCCTGGCTCGCTTCCCGGCTGTGCGGAAGGCATGTCAGAGATTCCGTTTCCTGGCGCCGCAACTGAGATCCGTCCTCAATCTGCAGGACGACCTGCGCCGCTGCTTCGTCCTCCGCACGCTGGTAGGTCTGTCCGCACAGAAATGTGCTGTCTTGCTCAACTTGAGTCCCGAATCCGTTAACGAACGTGCAGGAACTGCTGCGAAAGAATTGGCACAAATTCCCGGACAGGGATATGTGCCGGCGAAGGAAGCGGCTGCACTCGACAACTGAAACGGCCGCTGAACCGCAGCAACGCTCCGGCCCCCGCTTCAAAGACTCCATGCACGGGTTGAATTTGCCAGAGTAGAAGCATGTGACAGCCGCTTAACTGGCCAGCGGTGGCCTAATCCCAGCGCCTCCGCGCAGGCGACGTTCCAGGGCGACGCCCAGCCACACCAGACTGCCGCCGACTAACAGCAGATGCACAAACCACGCCTCCGCCGATTTCGCGACCACAAACTGAAAGTAAAAGGTATAGACGTTGATGATGAGAAAGGTGATCCCATAAGCGCGCAGAATCGGCTGTCCAATCGTTCCGGAGAGCCAGATGGAGGCCGCACTGACCAGCGCCCAGAGGGCGCTGAAAGCCAGCCGCTCTCCATCGGTTCCGTACCAGCGCGCGTGGTCTTCGAAGTAGCCGAAGACGGACATGAACCAGAGAGCGAAGTGGATGAGCAAGAGTCCGAGATGGCCATAAACGCGCGAAAATTCCTGAAACGGGCGAATCTCACGGGCGTGCATCCAGGCAACAAGCAAGAAGACGATTCCCATTCCAAGAAAGCGCATTGGATACGTCATACCCAGCCAGTACATTCCCCACCCCGACACGTATCCGGTCTCGCCGCCGAAGTATACAAAGAAGCAGACGGCGGCATGAATGAGGATGAGGCGGTTCCTTAGCGCGTATGCCAGGAGGGTGAGCAGCACCGCCTGCACTCCGATCAGCGAAGGCCAGTTCTTTGATCCCGCCGAGAAATCAACCGCCAGCAGGAACGTGAGGCCTTGCAGAGCGAAGCCGCCGGCAAGCTCGAGAGCGGCGCCCGTCTTTACCAGTTCTCTGGAGTTCGCTACGTAACGTCCGAGCGCGATAAAGCCCACAGTCCCAAGCGCGAGTCCCGCCTCGCCGAGCCGAAGGCCGTTTACGAATTCCTTCGCCAGCAGCACCGCTCCCGTGCCCATGGTGACTGCGCCTAAAATCGTGAACCAGCGCACGAGGACGAGAATGTCCCACGGAGTTGTCGGATATCGTTCCGCAATTCTCCGCGCCTGCGTGACGGTAAGGATTTGCTGCTGCGTCAGCGAGGCGAGTTCGGCGGCAATACCCCGATTGACGACGGCAGTCATGCCAACCTCCGTTGCGCCTGCCGCAGAATGGTCTCGCACAGCATTCCCAGCACGAACAGCGCAAGCCCGCCGACCAGGAAGAACACGCTGGCGTGCATGCGGTTCCAGAACCTTTCGTAGTAACGCGTGAAAATGTTGATGGCAAATGTTGTTACGCCAAAACCGGTAAGCAGCGGATTGTGGAGTCGGGCTCCGGCCACGATCTCGGCTAGCGATACGGCGGACAACGCTGCGATCCAAAAGCTCGCATCGCCCCATTGATGGCCACCTTCGATGGTGAGAATCAGCAGCGAGAGATTGAGATAAATAAGGCCCAGAGTTTCGTAGGCCTGGAAGAAGCGGCCGGTCTGCGGCCTGAGCTCGCGCTCGTGATAAATGCCTACCAGGACCGCGGCGAGCGCAGCCAGGCTCATCATGCGCGGATCCTGAATCGAAATTTCGTAGGTCGATTGGCCCCACATCTGGTTCCAGGTGCCGACCCAGTGAAAGAATTCCAGCAGACCCAGAACGAGCAGGAATGTGTTCCCGAATCGGTACGCAAGATATCCGATCGGAATCAGGACAATCGGGCCAGTGAGAAGCACTGACTGATTGGTCTTCATGCCCATCGCATCGAGCGCAACACCGACGCCAAGCGTCGCCGCCATCACTCCCAGCATCACAACTGCCTTGGAGGAAAGCGAGTAACGCTCCAGCTTGTCCATCGCCAGCTTGATGCCGGCGGCAGTGAGGAGCGATCCGGCAGCCAGCATCAGCAGCGCGGCCACGATCTTCGATCCCGAAATGGCAGCCACCAGACCAAGCAGCCCAAAGAAGGCGAGGATGCCGCCCGCCACCCCGAACGACTTGATCACCCGCCCGAGACCGAACTCCTTGGCGCCGTAACGCTCGCGCAGAAGGTCGTGCGTGCTCTTCGGCACCAGCCCATCAGCAAGCCACTGGCCCAAGTCCTGCGCCAGCCGCTCTCGAACCGCGCTGCTCGCCATTGCGTCGCTCCTTTTTTCAGCGTTCTCCGGAAATGGGAAACTCAGACTTGAGCTGCCCGATTCTACAATCGGCCGCTCTGCCTGCAGCCCCGTTTATCAGAGAAGAACCAAGAAGGGCAGCGGGCTGAGCGTTCAATAATCGGCGCGAGCGAATGCGGTTCTGTGGTAAGACGCCCCGGTGGGTACTCGTCGGTCAGTAGAATTGTCCCGAATGCTGCCGGCGAGAGACGGCCAGGTCAAAAGGGTAATTTAGCCGTTATTGATGACTTGAGTATGGAGCTGTAAACCTGCACCAGGTTGAGAGTTCGCAGCGTAACGAGCGCTTCTTCGACTGCAGTGCCGTGACTCCTTATTGGCAGCGTCTCTCGCGCATGTCCTCCAAAAACCCGATGCGCCATGATTGTGACGCAATCCAGGGTGTGAACGTCTAGTGCACCTGAGGTCGATGTGCCCGCTCCTGATCAATAAATGTTCTCTTTCGCGCGAGCCCCCATCGATATCCACCCAACTCTCCGCTTCCCCGCACCACGCGATGACATGGAATCACGAGCGCCACAGTGTTACTCGCGCAGGCCCTGGCTACTGCCCTTGCAGACTTCGGCGCCCCGATCCCGGCGGCGACTTCTCCGTAAGACTGGACTGAGCCATACGGAATCGACTGCAGATAGTTCCAGACACGCATCTGAAACGCTGTCGCTCTGATGTCGAGCGGCAGATCAAGATGGGGCTGCCGGCCTGCAATGTATTGCGTGAGGGCGGTTACCCAGGAATTAAATTCGGCTGAACAAAGACCACGATCGGTGGCGCCGATCATCATCAGTCCGATCGGCGACTCGACTGTCACATGTGTAATGGCAACATCGCGGACTCCCTGACGATATTGCCTGGGCGTCATACCGAGTCGCGTATCGGCTCGTTCATAGACACGGCTCGAAGAGCCATACCCGACGTCGTACACCGCTTCGGTTACATCTTTCTAACTCTTCAGGCTCGTTTTCATTTTTTAAGCCGAATGGCTTCCATGTACTGTTTTGGACTTACGCCCACCATGGCTTTGAAGCTTCGCTGCAGATGAAACACACTCAATCCAGCTTTTGCCGCCAGATGCTCCAGCTTCAGAGAGACTTCGCTGTTCTCCTCGATGTAGCGACATAGCCGTTGAATTCGTTCGGTATTGGGGTCGCTTCCGATGGCCGCCAGCGGCCGGCAGCGAAGACAGGCGCGCAGCCCATTGCGCTCGGCATCGCGTGGAGTTTCATAAAATCGCACATTCTTGCGAAGAGGTTGCCGTGCCGCGCACGAGGGCCGGCAATACACTCCCGTCGTCAAAACTCCGAAGAAGAATTTGCCGTACTGATCGCGATCGCGCTTGGTAACGGCTTCCCAGCATTTTTCCTGATCCAGCATTTTGTTTCCGTCTTTCTCGATCACACATGATCGGATTCCGCGTCAGTTTAGAAAATCCACGCGCAATCTCGCTATCCGATCTTTGCTTTCAAATTCAACGACGTGAATCTCTTGCCATGGAGCCACTCGCAGACAGATTTCAGAGCCTGGTTACCGCACCTGGCATAAAGAACGCTCAGAGGCCTGGGATATGTCTACCTCAGAGGGTCGCCGGGACCCGACGCCAAAACCCCGCATACTCGACAGGAATGCCCTGCTGATCGACGTGAATGTCTGCGGAAAAATCGCCGTTCCGACTTGAGTAGCGATACAAATCGTGAGCGAGGCGCTCATATCGCTGCGGCAAACGCTCAATTGTAAGATCGGGAAATTTGATCCAGGCTGCATTGATAGTGTCAGAATCCCCGCCGACCGCGAGATTGAGCCGCCGAATGGGCAACAGGTTCGTCGATGGAGACCAGCCGAGATCGATATCGACGCAGCCTTCGAGTTCCCGAACCTCGCGGTTATCTACCGCCCAGTGACCATTCCCGGCTGCGATGCCCAGAGTACGAGTTGTGCCCTTAAACCTGATCTCAATCACGGCTCTCTGCGTTCTCCATGAGTGATCGCAATAGATTTCATAACGCGAGTCGGCGGCGATTCCCTCGTGCAGCGTCACAATCGTGCCGCTAAGAGACCAGCCCGCTGTGACCGGCAACAAAGAGAAGCTTTCCAATCCCGGAACGGTAAGCCGTTCCCAGGCGCAGGTGAATGGGGCATACGAGGACATTTTGATTCACAAAAGGGAAAGCGAAGCTCTATTGCGGTGGCCGTTGTGCTCGGGGGTCGTTCCAAGAACGAACTTCAATTATCACGCCGTAGCGCAGCCCGGGATGCGATTGTGCGATTCTTACCGCTTCCTTAAGATCGACCGCTTCGATAAAGTTCAGGACAATTACACGACTTTCATTGCTCGATGCGACTTCATCATCACTAAGCTGAAAACTCTCATCGTCCAGCACGCGCGGTTCAAGCTCGCGGCCATCCTTGAGTTGCTGCAGAGCCCACAATTACCGCGTACTCTCGCAGGAAGCGAGGTCCTAGAATTGCCACCGTGCGCCTGGTCTCGAGTTACTCGGCCACGCGCATGTGATGACTCTGCCATCGTGGCCGATTCATATTCTATGGCTGGTCTCGTCAGTACCAGTCTCGAATTGCCCATCTGAGATCGCTTCTGCGGCGTGACCAGAATTGTCTCGGGCTTGCGCGTCATAGGCGCCGCGCTCTTTTTTGCTCTGGCGCACCGGCAACAGTTCTGAATGACTTCCCGGAAAGGCGAAATGATAGACGAACTCCAGGCGTTCCTTTCGTAATCGATTGCCGACAACATCCCGGGTGTGAAGTTTGCAAAATTCACAGAAATCTGCGGCCTCGATTATCGTTCTACCCGATTCCAGCTGCCGACATTCAAGCCAGCCCCGCTGAATCCATTGTTCCACGGTATCGACACGAACCTGGAGCAGAGAAGCGAGCGTGTATTTGGTAAAGCTATCCTTTCCCATTTTGGCGTTTGCTCCCAGGCGATAGAGCATGTGCCAGATCGAGCTGCGGGAGCGGTGCATAAGTTTCCCGATCTCACTGACCGGGTGCAGATCCAGAAGTTTGATGAGCCGCTGCTGATCCGTGACCGTCCATGATTTTTGCACCCGCATCGGCGAAATGCCCATGGTTCTGGCAAAGCGACGGCAAGCCGATCTGGGATATCCGGTTTCCCGTGCCAGCGTGGCAATCAACGCGCGCAGTTCCGGGCCGCGAGCATTCAGGTTTTCACGCACTAGGTCGCGTGCCGCCTTGGGCCAGCGCAGCGACCGACGCACTTTATCGATTGTTGCCTCTGCCATTTTGTCCTCATGTCGAGAATTTCCGTAGCAGCGATCCCGAACAGGCCATGAATGCGTTACTTACGGAACAAAATCTGAACCTCTATTGAGAAAGAGTTTCCTTGCTTCGGAAAACTCAAATGGCGAGGCTAAATGCAAGTGAACTGGCACAGAAAGGAAAGGCTAAGCACGCCTGGATAATAAAAGGGAGGGCGAAGATTACACCTACGACCTTGGTCGCGGCGCCTCCGAGTTATGCCGCCGCCTGTTCCGTTTTCGTAACAAAAAGGTATTTCCACTCTGGCCTTGCGCCTGCCCTCTACGATATTGTCCGTCCCTCGGTGGCACAAGCTGTTCAGATGTGAATTTCGAAAAGGAATTCCCGATGGCCAAGAAAAGAAAGACCGCTCCAGCAAAAGCCACGCTCGCGCGAGATCAGGCTGCCATTCAGCTCAACGTCTTCGACGGAACCAGACAGCCATTCCCGAGTGGCAAGAACCTGCTGATCCGAATCCTCGATGGATCGCAGACCCAGCTGGTGAGTCGCTTTTATAAGAAATCCTCATTCGAGTTCGACGTGCCGTTCTCAGACAACTTCAAAGACAACTACACCGTCCTCGTGACCTGCGACGGCTATCGCGACGCGGGCTTCTTTCCCGTCAAGGTTTCGCCGGATGCGCCTTCGCGGGTTGATCTCATGCTGGTACCCAGGCGGGCAAAATACCGGTTCCCAAGCTGGGACGAACTCAAAGCAGACCACCAACGCTTCGCCGATTTTCTCAACTGCGAGAGAGACGTTGGCACCGCCAGAACCCGCTACGACGAACTGCGGCAGAGCCGCGAGCCGGCCCTGGCATCGCTTCTGAATCTCACGGCTGCGATGTCGGGCATTCACTTACCCGTCGGAACGCCGCTCGACTACTTCAGGCAGATCGAATGGGCGGCATCGCTGGCACAGGACCGCTTCTTCGGCTTTGCCGATGCCGAGATCGTCAATCAAGTGAAGACCGCGTGGAAACAGGGAGAGTTTGAGCCCGAGGCCTCGCCGGGTATCTTCCACGATGACGCGACCAGCAGCTACAAACAGATCCAGTTTGGAGAGGCCAACGTCCAGTTGACCTTCCACGAAAACACAGTGAAGACGATCGCCGGCATCAAGTGCATCCGCGTAGAACCGGACATCGATTACTATCGGGATCCCGCCGCCCATGCCCTCCTCGAAGTGATTCCCAACACTCTGTCACATGGGCTGACGGATCCGCAGGTCGTCTATGTTCTCCGCTGGATCGCCGGCAGACACGCGGGGGTTCAGGAGTTTGATCCGGGATATGTTCTGGTCGAATGAACCTGGAAGAGATCGAACGAAATGTTGTGTCTTTCAAGTCCCATTTCGGGCGGGGACAGCTTGCAGTCTCCTACTTCTTCTTCGCCTTGACCGCTGCCCAGCGTCTTCTCTGCGCTGCCGCAATCCGTTGCCGCGCGCCTGCGCTCATGCGGCGAGGTCCTCGTTTTTCACTCGAAGCCGCGTTCGATGAGTTGGACACCGTCCGCTGGCCTGAACCCCTGCCTGCGTTTTTTCGAACAGCCCAGCGCCTCTTCTGTGCAGCCGAAATTCTGGCCCTGGCTTCCTCGCTCATACGCCTACGGCCTCTTCTTCGAGTCGCGCCCCTCATTCCAGCCATGTCAGAGGCGGCAAGTACATTCCTGGCTTCGCTTAAGCGGCCGATTTCAAGATCCAGCTGGCGAACGAGTTCCTGCCTGTTCATAGCGGCCGAAGTATAGCAGACGGCAGAGATAAGTCTGCTGCCGTGAATGACTTACGCCCTTTTCCCAGCTTCGGGGGAAGCTGGTCGGCTCCCCCACCTTATTTATATGGCCTAATTACCCTGTTTTCTGATTCCAACCCGGTCGGTTTTCAGACCTCTGAATCCTTTCAGCCGCTCGAAGCTAACCGCGCTCGAAGTGGCCTCTTGTGCCGCCCTGAGTTTGTGGCGCTTCCCCGAAGGTATCGCCGCTCTGTTGTCGTTCTTTTCCTGTGTCACACGAAGAGATCGCTGACCTGCGGTCGCGCAGCGCCGTCCGAGCGCTGGATGAGGCTTCCAGAAATGGGACTGGCAGCGTTTCGTGTGATGAGATGTGTCCCCCACGGTTCCAGGCACAATGATGCTGCCGCTCAAGCCGTACAAAGTCACAGAATGCGACATCCTGGACGCGATCTCTGACCGCGTTTTGCAGGACCGGGATGCCGTCGAAAAGCTCACGCGCTCTCTGCGCGAGCATTGCTTTTT
>QIBA01000014.1 GCA_003225175.1 Acidobacteriota bacterium | reverse complement strand
ATTACGAAGAAAGATTTATGCCTTTTTCCTCATCATTAAGGTCATGAAACAATCAAATCAAAAAATACGCTCGTCTTCAAGAGCGTCTCCGACGATATATAATGATAAATGTAACTAGACATTTTTTATTTTTATCTTTTAACAAATTTATATATTAGAAACTTTCTCAATTTTTTGATAATTTATCATTCAATAACTTTCCAATAACTATTATCTCTTGTTTATTTTATTTTTATATGAAATTTCATAGTATTTTAGTATAAAAAATTGTTTTTAAATATCTAAATAAAACTTTTAACAATAATGAAATGTTTGAAAAACTATAATTCCAAACTTTTATATGTGTATAAGCTATCGTGATGATATGAATAAATGCTATCGTAGTTTCGAATTGGTATGCTCTTTACTGAATTATCATCAGAATCATCCGGCTCCAAAAAGGCACGTTTTCTATCAACATAATTAGTGACTAGTTATTAAATTTCGAATAACATGTATGCATTTATTAACATTACAACTATTCTGGTATTCAATTTCAATTTCTAAATAAATGAGTCAAACCAGCTTTATTCTTCCAGCTTTTTAATAAATTTCCAAATTGCAAATATAAGGGTTAATGAAATATTCAATACCCGCTATGAAGACTTTATATAGCTATAATACTAAGTGATTCTATGAACTGGAAATCGTTGCAACAATTGCACATTTCTCCAAATTATTTCGTAATTCTTTGCATTTCATATTTTAATTCATTTATAAGTTTTTTGTTGGTTCATTTAAATATTTTAAAAATACTTTATTATTATTAGTGATAAATTATAATTAATGCAAAGTTTTTTTTTTTATCATTTATAATTTGAATAATATAAGTTGTCCGTTCAATTATATTTTAAATCAATATATCAATATTATAAAGTATTATAATATTATGCAAGCTTTTATTAACTAATTTTTTTAATATATAAAATCATAATTGAAGCTGGTACTAATATTTTTGTGATAAGTATTCAATTGTTTTCATTTTGATTGGACGATTCTTTAACAAGATTTATTACTGAAGAAAACTGTGAACAGAGCATTCAAAGAAGAATTTAATTAAATATTTATTTTAATAAATAAAATATAATAACATATTTTTATAATAAGGATAAAATAAAATTGATAATAAAGAAAAATACAAATTCTTTGAAAAGATATTTTTTAAAAATATTTTCTTCAGTACTATGACGAATTGACATAGTAATATCAGTTTTTTGAAAAAATAAAATTTCAAAAATATCGTCAAATTCATAATCATATGCCATACGTAATAAATGACTAAATAAAAGGAAGAATTTTTTTATATCAATTGAATCATTTTTATGTTTTTCTTTCAATTCATCCATAGCATTGAAAATTCTTATATCTTCTATGTCATATTTATTATTCCCACCTTCTCCGCTCATTTCTAATAAAGTTTCAATTCCTGTGTCTAACATTTCTTTATTTAACATAATATTTTTAGTATCTTTTTCATAACAATAATAGCATTTAATTGTTTCTTCAAATTTAATACTACTAATATCGTAAAATAAATTGGATTGACGATTACAAACGAAACATCTATTCATAGATGTTATTTTTTGACAATAAAAACAATCACATTTGTTTTCGTTGATTTCAATTTTTATATTTAAATTTTTGATATTACATAATTTTATGTTAATTTGTTCGTCTGTTATCTCAACTGGAGTTTCATTATAATTTCGTTTAATTTCTTTAAAATTACGTTTGATTCTTTCGTTTCTAACGATTGATTGAAAATATTCGCTTCTTAATCGTTCGTATTGGTATTTTAATTCTTCCATGATACGTATACTTATCAAGTGGAAGAAAAAATTTTTTTTTTATTTATTAAAAAAAAAAAAAATTAATACAAATAAGGACATATTGTTTTGTAGTGTGTAACAAAAAAAACTGGAATTAAAAAATTAGATCATACCAAATAATATTGTCAATTATCTAAGTAACAAACACATTTTGAAAATAATAAGAATCTTTTTATATATAAAAAAATTCAGATATAAAGTTTCACAAATAATGCAACATTATATTATAACAGGTATAATTATTTAATATATTGATATCATAATATTCAAATATTTTATTTTTTAAAAAATCAATTTATTAATATTGTTATTGCAATAGTTTTAAATAATCTTTGATTTAAAATATTAAAAATAAATAATTTTATGATTACAGTTTCTCTATATGAAACACAAAATTGGCATTCTAAATGTGCTTTTTATGAATAAGTAAAGTTGTAGAACTGATAATGATACATATAATACTAAATTTATAGAGTTATATGATTAGCCGTTAAGTCATACGCCCAATTTTTGTACTAAATTTTAACAATTTTTTAAAACAGTTTCTCTATATGTAACCTAAAATCAGCATTATTTACTCTACTTTTTGTTTCTAAGTAAAGTTATAGATCCAATAAAATTATGTATAAATATGGGTTAGCAGGTTCTTATAATTAATAGTTATAGATAAGATTAAAAAAGTTTGGAAAAGTCAGATAAGTCTTGTGTTATGCAATCAAATGCTTTTTATCTAATATTAATAAGATTTTTCAAATAATTCGCGAAAGGTTATTAAACATCATATTGATTCTATAAGAAAACTGAATATCCCAAACTGTTTTGATACATATATATCCAAATTCTACTAAATAATTTACTGTATAATTAGTATTCCGTTTAACTGAAAGTCTGAAATAGTTGCTTTCAGACTGCTTTGAATTATAAAAGTCTTCACGCGTTTAGAATCTTATTCAAGGAAGATTCATTAATTAATAAATATAATTAATACTCTGTTTAACTGATACAGAAAAATTTAGAATCATATTCAAAAGAAGATTCATTAAATAATTTATAAAATTATACTCTGTTTAACTGATACAGAAAAATTTAGAATCTCATTCCAAAGAAGATTCATTAAACAATATATAAAATTTATACTCAGTTTAATAGATACAGGAAATTTAGAAACTTAATCAAAAGAAGTTTCATGATTAATATTCAGTTCATAACGATAAGGTATTATTAAAATATAAAATATTCAGATTTATGCTATTCATGAATGATAATAGCGTATTATTTTCGTTTTCACGTGAATAAATTGATCATTTTCCGAAATTACCCGATGAGAAAAATACTTTTACACGCTGATTTTTGTAGTGGGCGGGAAATGAGATACGTGCACCAAAATGAGAGAACATGTAGAACAGGAAAATTAATTTTGAGCATGAATCTGCGTTGGTTAAGGAGTTATCCTCGTTATAAGTTGAACTTCGAGAAAATACAATAAAATCTGGTGTTGATACGGCTGGTTTGCTTTATGCAATTTTACACGGCATGTTGCCAATGGCACACCATTATGATCCTAAGGATAAATATATAACTAATTGCATATTCGCTGGCTTATCCTTCTTTGCCATTGTCTTCTCGATATTTAGTCTTGCCAAATAATTTTCCATTTTAGTATTTTATGTAATATTTTGTATTTATATATATATACAGTATATTGTAAGTTTCTTTAAAAAACAATGTAATTTCGCTACGGTTAAACAAGCGATCTGCTTTTTCAGCAAGCTTAAAGGCCTTTGTCTTTGCTTTTTGGAGCATTGATTTACTTGAGATTATTGAGCGTAATTTAGCCTTATAACTTTCACAGATTTCAATACGGTCTTCTGATGTTAGATGTGAACACACATTTGCTAAATACTTGAGGCAACCAAAGTGAGACCAGTCATAAGAAGTAAGCGCACTTAGAATGTTCATCTATAAGAAAAGTCAAAGCAGTTTAGTTTGTCTATATGAAATATGATGAGTAAAAAATAATAATAAGAAAACGGAAATGGGTATTGACAAATAGATTTCTGGAACAGAGTATGTCACACAAAACTAACTGAGAGGATTACAGAAGCTGTAATGAGTCCCAGCAGGTGTGCGAGGCCCTCTTCCCAAGCATCGGCTGCAGGGGTCCATATAAATGGGTGGTTCGCATACAGGTGTAGGAATCCATATAATCCAATATACTGGAACAGAGTATGTCACACGAAACTAACTAAGAGGATTACAAAACTGTAATGGGTCCTAGCAGGTGTGCGAGGCCCTCTGTTAAAGCATCGGCTGCAGGGGTCCATATAATGGGTGGGCCTTGATTAAAAACTCTACAGCACAATTTACTTGATTTTGTGCAAATTTAAGATCATTAATACACCAATCATTTTTGAATTGACGAATTATTTATGAATTATTTGTTTCCCGACCAAGTAATCGACTTATTATGTGTGTGGGCCTGTAATATCTTCGCCTTTGAATAACTTTCCAAGCGCCACTTATAATAGTTAATGAAAGACTCAATATGGTTAAATAACTAAAATTAATCACTTTATCCAAAAATAAACTCTATTGATTTAAAATTTAAATTAATATTTTAAAATTTTAAATTCAAAATAAAAAAAAATGAATTTACACATCTTAATAATTACGTTTGTAATATTTCCAGTAAAAAGACTAGCCAACCCCATGAAAAATTAAATTATGTGATTTATCAGAAAACGCAACATTAAAATTCAACCCAAAAATTTGTAAATTTGATTCCAATATTTCTAAAGCTCCGAGATCACTTCCTGCTAATATTGTAAGTATTACAAAACCTAGTTTATTTTTTTTTTTTTAGCTCTTAACTATTCATAGATATCTTTTTTTTGTTCTTCAGAGGTTTCTTTTTGTTCTTTTATAAGTTCATTAAGAATAATTTTAATTGCAAATCCTAAATTTACAATGAATGGGACTATCACAAATGCAAAACTTGAAGGAAAAAATTTTGCCATTGTAAATATTTTGATATTTTTTTAAATTTAATTTAGTTCAGAATACGATTACCTTATAGCAATAAACGTATTACTGATTCTATTTGCGTCTACGCCAGCAAAAAGAATGTCTGTCACAAACTTTGAAATAATGAAACCACCTTCATAGATTGCAAAATGGTTTGTCTAAATTTATAAGATATATTAACATTTGATATTTTTTTTAATTAATAATTTACTATTATTTACCTCATCCTTATTTTCATCATTTTGTTCATGTTCACAACATCGACAAAGTATAGATAAGGTAACTATCAATCTTTCAAATAAGTAATCTTTTATATTTTTTCCACTATTAATTATAGAATGCTGACACATGCAAATGTAACTGGTAAAAATCCTGATAAAATACAGTAATATACAAACTTGTAAAAATAATTATATAGTTTATGAATTTGAACTTATTTAAACATTTAATTCCTTGTCACATAAGTTTTTCTTCTTTGATTAATTAGTTTTCTTTAAATAAATGAGCTTTTTTATATTTCCGTATTTATTACTTCAATTCACATTCTGAGCAATATCCGTCAGGACTTTTTCTCTCCGAACGACAATTACAATATGAATAATTACAATTAATACAGAAATTGCAAATAACATTTTAAGGCATTATGTTAATTTCTGTATGCCCATTTTAGTATACGGATTGTCGATCACGAAATCGAAGAATTTCCGAAATTTACCTGGTTGACGATTTCAAACAAGGATTACTCGACAACCAACAACCATTCCAATTCAAATTGGTATATCTTATAGCACGTACATCGAAGAATATAATACATAATTTTCAGAGTAATTCACTATGTACGATTTTATGTAATTTCATTAAAGAGTCAACATACCAAATTTTATCGAATTTTCGAAGTTCAACTTTTAACGAGGATATCTCCGAAAATGGAATTGTGAATGATGGAAATTTGTTGGGTAGCACCAGTGTGTAAAATTCATGTGCACAATGTGCACGTGTGCACAATTTTTTTTTAGTGTGCACAATTTTCTAAATTGGATGTGCACGTGTGCACACCAAAAAATTTTTCATAGTGCACAAATGTGCACAATTTTGTGCACAAAAAAAATTTATATAGTGCACAAT
>QIBA01000013.1 GCA_003225175.1 Acidobacteriota bacterium | reverse complement strand
GACATATCGAACTGTATCAGCATTAAGATTGACTCCATACCACCAAAGATAGGAGGTGAATCTGCTGTGGTGCTTATCATTGTGATTGGGCCCGCTGCCATCATCGTCAAGCCTCATGTTCGCCTGTGCGACAATTGGAGCAACCGCGTCCCAGTGCGAAAACACACCTACTGATGGATTGAGTGCGTCTGGAGGAACCTGCGTCGGCGGGTTTTGCTGCGGCGGCTGTTGCGGAGTGGGTGAATTGTTGTTTGACGCCGATGCATGAGGTTGTCCCGAACCTCCTCTCGAACCTGAGGCGCCGCCCCGCCCTCCACCGCTGGGAGGCACCGGACCACCGAAAGGAGAAGGAAGAATACCGCTCAGGTCCGGTGGACGCTGTAGAAGGTCTGGAATGTTTGGAAGATCTGGGAGCGGAATCTCTGAGCCTGTCACGTTTACTTCGGCAGTCCATCCTTCGGAAAGTGTCGGCGCTACTGCGTCCTGCAAACCCAACGGATCCCATCGCGCCACGGGATTGTTGCGGCAATAGCGATACAGATTATTCCCACCCCGGAAGCTGATTGGATCAGGCTGGAGGAAGCGGCCGAGATCGGGAGAGTAAAAGCGGTTGCGCAAATCGTACAGGCCAAGCTCCTGAGACCATTGCTGGCTAGTGAAGAGATGCCGCACGCCGTAGCCCGACTGATTTGGATTGGGCTGCGTGTCGTTCGGATTGTAAAAAATGGGTGTGCCGTGCAGATCGTACCGATACCATTCAAGCAAGTGCCCATTGCTATCGAGCAGATGGGAGGTTGAGCCGCTGCCGTCCTGACAATAATAACGATTGTTCTGTAATTCTTTGACCAGCCCGGTTGGGCCGTAGAGGTATCTTGCCTGGATCACGAGCCCAGGATTATTGGTGTATTCCTCCACCAAATTCCAGCCATCCCATGTGCTATGGGTGGTCACGCCACTGACCGTCCGGCTTACCTGTCGGTTCAGGCCATCGTACTTGAAGATCATCGTCGCGCCGCTTTTGGCGGCTTGGGTAAGCCGGTTCTGCGCGTCGTAGGTGCAGCCCGCTGCCGTTGCGTCCGGGCTCGTGGTCAGATTGCCGGTAACATCGTACCCTGCGTTGTAGGTGTGATTGTTTATCGTTCGGTTGGTGTATTGATTCACGTTGTTGGCTGGACCATAGGTATCGGCTGAGGTGAAAGAGGTCCGGTTGCCGTTGGAATCGTAGAAAACCCTCTGCGGGATAGATCCCCCGTCCACATTCTGCGGAGTTGCCACGTTCAACTGGAAACTGATGGCTTGATCAGATAGATCATATCGGAACACATCGCCAATGTCTCCCAGTGAACTCCCCAGCCGCCTGACAAATTCGCGGTTGTTGCTGTTATCGTAATATCCGTAGTTGAAACTGCGCGTGGTGCCGTTGAGCGTATGCGTGATCCACGTGGGCCGATCATACGGATCATAGCTGTAACTGCTCACGGTAACAGGAGAAGTGTTCACGTTACGCAAGATCACGTTACCTCGCAAATCATACTCGTAATACGCTTGGCTGAGGCCTGTGGCGTCGTCATTGATCCGTTTCACCTGATTGCGATTCGTGTAGACATAATCAAACGTGTAGCCGGGAATTGCCAGGCTCGCCCGGTTGCCGTCCTCATCGTAGGTGTAGGTCACGTGTCTGTTATCAAGGCCGCCGACGGCGCTCAGGCTCTGGGTCTCCATGTGCAACAGATTATCATTGTAATACGTACGGGAAATGCTCGCGTTGGCGTTGTCAATCTCGACCAACCGGGAAGCTTCATCGTAGCCAAAGCTGACGCTCGGCGTCACCCCGCCATCGTTCCAAGTGGACCCGGTCATCCGATTGAGCTGGTCGTAGCCGAAAGTCTGCACTTTGTTCGCGCGATTAGTAAACGTCTCCAGGCGCCCCAGCGTGTCGTAAGCCCACCGCTCGGTGCGGTTAACGTTCATGCTGTCCTTAGGGTAGGTGATCTTTTTCTTGCGCCCCATTAAATCGTATTCGTAGGTGTAGACCTCGCCGTTGTTGAGCTGGACGAGACGGGGATCTTTCATGGTCTTGAGCAAACCAACAGGTGCGCTAGCGCCGTCGGCGGTCGTGAAGTAAGTGTATTTAGTCACCGCATTCGGATCGGGCGTTTGGGTGGCAGTCTGTTGCGTCACCCGGTTCATGGCGTCGAATGTGTCAGAAGTGATGGTTTGCGCGTTTGGGCGCTGGATGGTCTTTTGTCGCCCGGCCGTGTCATAACTGATCGTGGTCGTGTGGCTGCCTACGCTAATCGAATACGGCCGGTTTCGCTCGTCGTAAAGTGTGTGGACGTTGTTGTGATTGAGCGGATTGGTTACCCAGGTTACATTCCCTGCGTTATCGTAGGTGTAGCTGGTTGTAGCTTCGTCGGCAGTGTTCGGCGCCACGGTCACCGTGATCTTGCGCCGGTTGTCATCATAAACCGTATGGATTTTCTTCAGGCCGGAGCTGGGGGGAACGACCCAGGTGACATTGGAATCCGTCAATTTGTAATCGTTAATAGCATCCCACGCGTTGGCGCCATAATAGAAATGGGTCGTGTAGGTGCCGGTATCGCCGGCGCCGCGCACGGGCGGGGTCACGCTCTTTAGCCGCAGGTAATCGTCATATTCGTAGCTGGTCCGGTGCCCGAGTTCATCGGTGCGGTTTTGCAACGTGCCATCGGAATTGTAAATATTGCTTATCGTGTAGCGGACGCCATTGATCCACGGCAGCGTGGTCACCGTAACCTGAGCGCGATCATTGTAATCAAAATTCGTGCCGTGGCTCAGAGCATCCACAATTCCGCTTACGCGGTCCAATCCGTCATAATAATACGTGATGCTCGGGTTACCGGGACTGCTGTGATAGGGGTCAGCGTAGTATTGCAACCGGTGGCGGGTGTCGTAAGTGAACGTCTCGGTGCCGCCGGTGGTCATCCGATGACCGCTGATTTCGTAGAAATGGCTGCCGTCGTAGGAAAAGGTCTCGTAGCCGCCATCGGGATAATCGATCCGCGTGACCCGATTGTTCCCGTTGCGGGTGAACGTGGTGGTATGATGGCCTTCATCCTGGATGGTGTGAAGATAATAGCTGTTGGTGTAGGTGTAATTGACTGTGGGCCGCTGCGTCTGGTCCGGCGTGTCGGCTTGGGTAAGTGGGAACTGGATCTGGGTGATGTTCCCGGTGATTGGATCGGAGACGTAATCGCTTCGGTTGCCCTTCCGGTCTACCACATAATCGACGTATTTAGTGGTCGCGTCATAATGCTGTTGAACGCTATGGCTCGTAAAATCAGGAACCCAAGTCACATAGCCTGTCCCGTTGTAAATAAATGTGCGCGTCACGTTGTCCCCTCGCGTTTCGGTGCGCGTGGTAGCACTAGGCACCGTCAAAGTGCTTACCGCAGCACCAACGTTGGTTCCGTCGTAGTAATTTTCGCTGCTGATCTGGCCATAAGTGGGATGGCTTCCCGTGTAATTGTCAGTAGTGCGATACGTGTAAGCGATTTTGTGCATTGGTTCGGGATACATCGGATCGTCACACGTCCAGAGCAGCAACGGCAGGTCTCCGCCAATATTTGACCTCGTATATTTATACCTCGCTGTCCACGCATTGTTGCCATAATAGACGACGCTGCTAAGCCAAGTGTACGTATAGTAATACTGCACGCTGCGCCTGGCGATGCCGTTGATGTATTCGGTTACATGGTCAATTCTCGGGCTGGTGCTATTGGTGTAATAAAATTGCAGATAGCGGCCAGCCGGTTCGGTGACCTTGGTTATTCGCCTGCACTGCGCCTGCCCCACCACCTCGGAATCAATGGTGGTTTTTAAGCCGTAAGGATCATAGATGGCCGTGAGATGGTACTTGTACCAGTAGCGGCCGTACGCGGGATCGTAGTATTGCTGGGCTCTGAATTCTACCGCGCCGCCATCGGGCAGGATCAAATACGCGTACATGTTGTTCAGGTTCAGCTGCAGAAAACGCTCACTGACTCCTGCTGATGTGCTCTGCGCCGGCACGTCGGCGCCCGGTCTCACGCGGTAAACAGTATCCCACGTGACAGCGCGGAAGGTCTCCACTCGCCCATCGGGAAAATTGACCGTGTATTTTACGGGATGAAAATTCTGCGTGTGGGTGGCCGGCGAGTCCTCCATGGTCCAGTTGTAGTTATGGTTCCAACCGCCCTCCCACCCGAATACCCCGGTTACGCTGGGCGTGCGTGAGTTTGCCGTACGCACCAGCGCCAGGGCATACACGGATGGCGATCCGGCTACAGAAATATCAGTGATAGTTCGGGTCACGTTTCCGGTATAAGGATCTATCCCATCCGCGATTTGGCCGTTGAAGATACCCGAGACGCCGCTTGGATTGTTGTTGCCTACTTGAGCGCAAAGATCATGAGTGCACAGGGCAAAACACAATGCGCTCAGAGCGAACGTGCGACTAAAAACGCCTCGAAGCGGCTTGGCTACAGGAAAACACGATGTCATGGCGCCTCCTTCTACTCTTCCACGCTCGGCACCTCGAATTGCACCACTCCGATGATCTTCGGCGAATCGTCGTCAGCGTTCGGGTCCATCACGACGACGCGGTGCACTCCTGGTTGATCGCTCACCTGGAATGAGAACGAGAGCGACCCATCCGCTCCTATGGCGGTCGAACCGCTCATCACGGTCCCCCCATCAAGCGCCGCAATCGATACCGGCTTGCTGGCCATGCTCACGGGGAACTGCAGGGCCACATCAGAGCTTGCACCGGGATCTATCGTCACCGGCTCGAATTCTCCGGTCGTGCTATTGTCGTCCTGGATGATCTGCTGAGAACCATCGTCCGTGATTTGATCAGATTGCGCCACCGGCGCCTGACCAGTGGCTATGCAACAGCTGCCAAAGCAGAGGAACGAGGCCGCTAAAACAATAAATATCGTTCTTTTCATCTTGCACGGAGGATAAGCGGATGGCCGGCTGTTTGTCTGTCGGGGTGAATCCCTGAATTTTTGGCTTGGCCTTTGGCGGAGTTCGCCCTACAAAACGGCTGCAACTTAGGAACAACCCCGAATATGCAGCAACGGAAGAACAGACCGCGCGCTGCACGCGCGTTGGACCCGCAACGCAACCCCCGCAAAAAACGGTGGCCAGACAAGAAATCGGTGTACCGATCAAAGAAGTCCCTGACAGAAGAGCCTGACGACGTGTCAGGGAAAGGCCCGACAAAAGCAAAAGTGCTCGTTGTTCATCGAACAGGTTTCGTTCGATTCGGCGTGCTCTCGTTAATTGCGAAAAGCATGCAATTCGTCGCCTGCGGCGAAACGGACGAAGCGCCTTTGGCCCGCGAGTTATTTGTGCGTCACAAGCCGAAGCTTGTTTTGCTCGGCCTAACGCTCCGAGGCGGTGACGGATTTCAACTGATCAAGGACTTCTGCAAACTGGAGCCGGCAGCTGCGACACTCGTGCTTTCCGAGCGCACTGATCCGCTGTCGGTTCGACGCGCGTTCCGCTCGGGTGCGCGGGGATATTTAGCCATCGATGGTGCTGCGGAAATGGTTAGAGCATTTGATGAAATTTCGGCCGGTCGCGTGTATGTAAGTGCGAGCGTCTTGCCGCTAATCCTAAGCAACTTCGCGGCCGGCTCAAAGCGTTCGCATAGCTCCGGCGTCGATAGCCTCAGCGATCGTGAGCTAGAGATTTTTTCGTTTATCGGCAGAGGCTTCAGCGTTTCCGAATTGGCGAGTGAATTGCATGTCAGCGTCAAAACGATTGAGACACATCAGATGCGCATGAAGGAGAAGCTCGCCCTGCATA
>QIBA01000012.1 GCA_003225175.1 Acidobacteriota bacterium | reverse complement strand
TGTCGCGCAGATTCTTAATCATCTCAGGGTCGTTGGCATAGGCAATGGTATGGAAGCCCGCTCCATTGTTCTTGTACTTACCGTGCACTTCGCTTCCGGCAATGGTGACTTCGTATACATCTCCATGGTCTACATCCTGCATGAACCTCGAAAACGAGATTTCCGCTTCTTTGTTCCCAGTGCCACCCGCCTTCACGACCTGCCACAAGAGCACACCAGAAAGCAGGATTACCAGCCAGAAGACGATTGTCTTAATCGGATTTGACACACAAGAACTCCCAAGTTGGAATGCGGGAGGATTATAGCTGCGTCCGCTCAGGACGCTTTTGCAACGGGGCGGGTCGCGTGCCCTTCGCGGCTTCTCAATTTCCTCCTTGCGATACCCAGGAAGTGGGTGCCGCACTCTGCGTGGTTTTCGCAGGGTGCGCAAAGGCGAAGCGTGGACCTCCTTGGTTTGGATCTTGTTTTAGCATCGGTCGCGCGCACTCTATCGAATACCTCTACAAAGACATCTCGCGCATACACAGATCCCATGAAGGGCTTTCTTTGATAACAACTGCAGGTGATGTAGTGGTAGTCGTGAAAACCGTCGATTCAAATCAGATCGCGCGGCACGCGGCGAATTATAGGCGAGACCTTCTGGATAAACCACTCATCGAACACCGCGATGAGTGGGGCGCCCGGCGCCTGCTCTCCCGTTGTGGGAACGTGCATTGGCTTGGGAACGGGAGCGCTGCCGGGGGCTGCCTTCTTGACAACCTCAAGCTTGTCGATCGCGATATGCTCATCTTCGACTTTCAGATCGGCGCGGATTTCATCTCCAGGACCAACCTGCTCGAGCATCGCATTGTCAGCGACCGGATATGGCATGGTCATCGCTTCCATGAAGCCGGGAATGGCATCGTGATCGATGATCAGCTCGTGCCCGAGCTTGTCGACGGATATGATCCTGCCGTGCAGCGCGTAGTGATGGGCCTCAGGCTTTTTGCCGCAGCCAACCAAGGAAAGAGCGAACACGAAGGTCACGAGAGGAAAAGCAAGGTCACGAAGCTGGCGTAGAAACGCAGCATGCTGCGTCTCCACGACGATGATCCTCAGTGCCATGCTCGCTGAATTATTTCGGTGCATCGTCAAGACGCAGCATGCTGCGTCTCTACCTTTCCTAATAATGGAACCTATATTTCACCTGTAGCGAGATCTCCCTTGGATTGGCGAAGTGTGATCCGCCAAACGTGTTGCTCAGGTCGATGAAGTAGCGCTTGTTGGTCAGATTCATGGCGCTCACCTTCGCTGACCAACTCTCTCCGAACGATTTGCCGAGCGAGAGGTCGATAGTCCGATAGCTGGACAGATGGTCTGGCCCGTTGCCATTCAGGAATCCTGAGCCGTAGGTGAAGTTCGCCGATAACCAGCTCCGCCACTTCATGGTGGTCGTAAGCCCGGTGCTCAGAGTGTCGCGCTGGTCATGGTCGAGATAGAAAAAGCTGTCTGGAGGCGGACTGAAGTCGGTCAGCCCTCCGGTAACTCCCCCGGTGGCTTCGGCCGATTGATGCGAGTATGCAAGGTGAAAATCTACCCGTTTGAACACCCGCGGAGAGCGCACGGTGGTTTCAAGACCGCGAATGCGAACGTGATCGATGGTGAGAGGAAAAAAGATATTGGAATCGCCGATTACATCGTGATCAAAGAAGTTTCGCGCTCCGGTGCGGAAGTAGGCGACGTCAGCGGTCCAGGATCGGATCGGAATTGTTAGTCCAAATTCGTGCTGTTCGTCTCTTTCTCCTTTGAGAGGCAAGAATCCAAGGTTTTCTGCTGTGGCAAACTCGAGCAGCGGACCTGAGATTGTCGAGAGCGGCGGCGCCTGGTAGTAGCGACTATAACTTACGCGCAGCACCCAGTTGAGATGTGGCAGGCGGATCGCCATTCCCAGACGCGGATCGGCGGCGTTCTCACTGATGGCCCCGGCGAAGTGTGTGAGCCGGACTCCGCCGTTCAACGTAAGCCATGATGTGAGCTTGAATTGATCCTGCAGAAAAAGCGCTTCCAGTTGGCCGCTGACGGAATCGCGCGCTGCGATGTCGTCGCCGCTGCCGTCATTGGCAATTAATCCGAATTGCGTGTTGTCGTGCTGTCCAAACCCATAAATGCCGGCGCTCGCGTTGTGCTTCCCGTAAACCGCGCTTACCGACAACTGTCCGCCCGCATAGTTCGAGGCGCGATTCACGATGGTGCTGGGCACATCATTGGGTCCGCCCTCGAACGCAGCGCGATTGAAGTGGTAAAAAGGCGTGGCGGTGAGCACCAGGTTGGGCGACCAGGTATGAATCCAGGAAAAGTTCCCAAATGCATCCTGCTCGCGTTCGCGATCGCTGATCAGCGCCGCCTGTAGATCGGTATCGTTCGGCACCTGATAGTGGTCCTGCCGCGCTGAGCCCACGAAGCGCAACTGATCGGACGGCGTGGAATTGAAGATCAATGACGTAAAAGCCCCAAAGCCGTTCGCGCGATCGTGAAGCACCTTCGATGTGGGAGTCTCCAGTCCCAAATCGGTCCGGTTACCGTTCAGGCTCGTATAGTAGGCGAAGCGGTCGGTATGACTGCCGAAGCTGAGCTGATCGTCGGTAGAGTTATAGCTGCCGTAGCTGGCCACCAGCTCCGCCTCTTTGTTGCGCTCGAAACCAGAGCGCGTGACCACGTTGAAGACTCCGTAAGTACGATCGCCATAGTCGGCTGAAATGCCGCCGCGTTCTGCTTCGAGATAATCGATGTCCTTCGGATCAAACTGTGGGCCGACATTGCCGGCGATATTCGTATTTGGCACCGGTACACCGTCGATTGCCCAGGTAACCTGGTGTCCGCCGCGAATGTGCAGTTGATCGTGCGCCATGTAAGCCCCGGGAACGTAGTTGGTGATCATCGCGAGCGAGTTCGCCTGATCGGCTCCTGGCGTTGCGAGAATTTCATGACGGCCGATCATCGTTTCCGTGGTGCTCGAGGACGGATTTACAGCGGCAACTTCGCCGGTGACGTTGACGGTCTCCTGAACCTTGGCAATCGCGAGCTGGAAGTGCAGATCCTGAGCATCACCGGCCGTGACGGTAATGGTTGCGATGCGCCTCGCGAATCCGGGGGACTCAACAGTTACTTCGTAGTCTCCGAGTGGAACAGTCTGAAACAGAAATTGCCCAGCGTCGTTGGTCGTAGTCTCGCTTTTCCAGTCACTCGTCGCGGACTTCAATAACACCCTCGCTTTCGCGATTGGGCGATGTTGGGGATCGTGAACAATGCCCTTCACAACTCCGAAGACGGAGGCAAAATTCAGGCTGGGAATGAATAGCAAGATGAATAGAAACAGCTTACGCATGACGCAGTCCTCGTGAATACAGGCTAGATCCCAAGTCTTTGGAGAGAATCAGCTCCGCGCTAGCGGCGGGATGGTGAGCAGCTGCCTGGCGAACCGGTTCCGCATTTGGGAAGTATCTAAAGGAGGGCTGGAGGACCGCGCTGATGGTCAAGGCGAATCGGCTTGAGGTGTCGGCGAGAAACCGCTCTGCCGATTGACACCTGGCGGGCGGTCTCAGTTCGGGCCGTGGAGGAAGGCGGCAGGGCAACGATCAAGCTCGCAAGCTGCTGACTTTGCCGCATCGGACATGGATTACTCGTGCGAAATGCGTCGCCACCCGACGCCAGCATCTCCGCCACAGCCGAGCAATGATGGGCACCGTTACGTCGGCAGCATACCGGCACCCGAGCTGGAGTCGCGGCCGAGATCACCGGAGCAAAGAACGGCCCCATGATCAAGAGCAAAATCGAGGTGGCTGCTAGCTTGCGCATGGCGGAAACGGCAGAGCGAGGATACTCCTACGGCGTCCTGATCATAAAGCTTTTACCGGTAAATTGGTTGCAAAAGAGCAACGACGTCCCAAGAAAAAAACTCAGCGTCCATGCCGTCCGGGCTGAACGCTGAGTGTTGAATGCGACGCTCTCTCAGGACGGGCTCTCGACTGTCTCCAAGGGAGTGGAGGGTTCGCCCGCTCCCGCGCGCTCCACCTGAAAGTGCAATTGATGTTTCCGGGGATCGACATCGACGACCAGACGGTCGGCTGGGTGGCCCATCCTTTTCCCGTTTCGGTTTGTGCATCAGACTCGCAGACAAAAGGGTGGCGGGGTGGCCCGGTATTTCCCATTTTGGTCTCTTGCATGCGACTTTCATGTAAAGGGTGCCCCACTCTCGCGTGCTGTTCGCGAGGGTGGCATTCGATGATGTGTGCAACTCCGCTTTTGACTTCGTCTTCTTCGCGAAACACGCGAGGGCAAAAAACGCAGAGTTCATGGGCACAGAATAAGCGCAATTCGGAAACGATTCAAAGAAGAGAACCAAAACCGGGACTGGTCAACATTCATCTAATCCCACCCTCGCGAAAATCACGCGAGAGTGGGGCATCCGAGTCATGGTGGTTCCATAATGAAACCGAGCTTAAAAGGCCGGGCCACCGTCCCAAAAGGATCGTTGAGGTCTGACGGCTGGGTGAACCGGACCCTCAGCGTCTTAGCAAATAGAAGGGCAACTTCGGCAGAGATGTACTTAAACATTGAACAAACTATTTCCTCTTTGGCACCGCACTCCTGCCCGGTACCGGTGTTGTAATCGCGGTCAGGACTTGTCTGGGAGAACAGCACGCGAGACCGGGGTCCCCACGTGATGATGGGTTTGTCACATCGAGGGCTTGCGCCAAGCTTTTCCATCCATGAATACGACGATCTCTACATAGTCACCGACGGCGACTCTATCACTCACCCACCAGATGTGCCATGCGGGCTGGCCTTTGCCCTTCTCGCCGTACACGGTGTATCGGACTTCATATAGCCAATAGTGTGAGATGTCGATGTGTTCATCTCCAATGTAGTTGTCTGCAATCTTCAACGCATCTTGTAAGAGCAGCTTTGGCCTAAAGGTTCTTGTCACCTTGTCTAATTGGTTGTCTTTAGTTTGCTCACCTGACGACTGCCCCAAGCTGATAGGGCATACCGACAAGATCAAAAGTGCAAGCGAGAGTAAGTGATATCGCATCGTCTTCTCGTGTCCACAGTTTATTTCTACGGTGAACAATCCACTCAGCATTCCGCTAAGACAAGGTAACTGCAATCATAGGTAGGGTGCGGTCTTGGTTCCCGTAACGATAAGAACCTCGGCCGGAAAACTGATCCCGCGGTCGGTGGCGTACTCCGGTAGAGCTTCCAGCATCTGACGCTTCACTTCCATCAACTGCTCGCGTGAAAGCGTAGCCAGCTTTTCGCGAAGCTTTTCGGACATTCGTCAAGGTACATCAACAAAGGCACTGCTGATGATCCAGTAAATGATGAAACCGGCGATCAAGATGACAAAGAGACCAACCGCCCGCTCTCGCCCATAGCCGCGATTCACCGGCACTCGATTGGGTGTTCTGACAATCCAATTGCGAATCCGGAGATATGTTCTGGGCGCAATCGCGAGGAAAGATGCCTGAAGAAGAATGACGCAGAGAACGATGAGGATGGCGAATTCCACAGACACAGGCCGATTATAGGCAGTTTGACGATTCGCCTATGCTGTTCCTCGTGCCCGACGGTCCACGGCAGAAGAACGTTCTCCTAATTGCAGCGTCTCTGATCGCTGCGGTTCGAACCGCACGCGAAGAAACCATCACGCCGACTTCTCCGAGGATCATATGCAAGACTAGATGACTCTGTACGACTGGCACAAATGGTCCTGAAACTTCGGGGTCAGACGGGACCTTTTCCTTGATTGGGAAATTAGACCAGGGTATGTTCGTCTGTCCCGGTTTCCCGTCCCCGGTTTCCCCGCAGCTCCATCTCCCGAGTGGAGCATGGAGTGGACACAAAAAAGCCTGGCGAAATCTCGCCAGGCTTTTTTCGAGTACTTGGCAGCGTACTCACTGTCACTGACAACGTCGCCGACTGCCCTCCCACGACGGTCAGGGTGGCTGGAGAGACGCTTGCGGTTGCGCCTGATCCGTTGAATCCCGGATTCAGTGCCGCCGTCGCATTGAGGGTCAAAGCCGATCCTGTGGTATTAGTGACCGTCACCACGATCGTCTTCGATTGTCCCGACTCTGGTTCGATTTTCCGGAACGACAGCACCGCTGGCGTTAGCGTTGCCGTCGCTGCCACAGCCTTGGCCAGATTAACGATGCCACCACCGCGATTCTGGGGATTGCTGGTTCCCAGCACCGACGGCCGGCTGGCTGTGTCTACCAAGGCGCTCTTTATCTGCGCCGGCGTCCAGTCGGGATGCAGTTGCAGCAGGAGCGCCGACGATCCCGCCACGTGCGGCGTTGCCATGCTGGTGCCTTGGAAAAGCGCGTACGCATTGCCCGGAACGGACGAGTACACGTTCACCCCCGGCGCGCAGACGTCAGGCTTGATGTCGAGCAGGTTGGTCGGCCCGCGGCTGGAAAAACTCGCCAGGAAGTTGCCATTGGTGGTCAGGATTTCCGCGACGGTCGTTCCATCGGCGGTGGCGAGCTGCCCCGCATCGGCACGAATCGCCGCCCGATCCAAACTCGCCAGCATGACTGCCGGGATCGTCGGCTGGTTCGCAGTACCGTCTGTGCCCATCGCGATGGGATCGCCTGCCGCGTTATTCACTACCAGAACGCCGGCCGCTCCGGCAGCCTGCGCATTCCGGATTTTCGTGGAGAAGGTACACGCGCCACGGTCGAGCACTACCATCTTTCCGGAATACGGCGCGCCCGAAACCGCCGAGCACGCTGTTGTCGTTCCGGTGGTATCGCTCGGGTTGCTCCAGTTCGCCAGCAGCGCGGTGAGCGCCGGCTTGTAGTTGTTGAATGCGCCGGTGGCCGCGCCGAACGTGCTGGAGTTCGCGGCGACATTAATGCCGAAATAGTGACTATTCGTGGTAGCGCATGCTGTAATCGCATTCTCCGCCTGCCCAGGGCTCTCGACCGTGTTCACGCCCGGACCGCTGTTGCCCGCTGCTACCGCGACTACAACGCCAGCATTTACTGCGCGGTTGGTTGCGACCGTCAACTGATCCTGATAGCCGCGGATCCCTCCGCCCAGGCTCATATTGATGACGTCCATCCCGTCTTGCACCGCATCTTCAATCGCTTGCGCGATGTCATGCGATGCAGCGTTAGTGATAGGTCCGGGAAACACGTTGTAGTTGCCCAGGAATGCCTTGGGCGCGATTCCAGTCAGTCCGCTTACCGCTGGCGCCGACCCATCGGCAGGCGCAGCAGCATTCGTGCCATTCACGCCTGCAATCGTTCCCGACACGTGCGTTCCGTGCTCCTGTAGTGCTTGCGCACTGAGCAGTCCGGGCTTGCCGGTGTAGTACACCTTCGCGACGATCACCTTCTTACTCGTGTACTGCTGATCGCCTGCATCGAATTTTGGGAAACCTGCCGGAGGTACCAGCGAATTGTCCGTCAGAAACGGATGCGTCTGGTCGATGCCGCTGTCGATCACGGCAATCTTCATGCCTGCGCCCGCATTGCCAACTCCGCCCACCGCAGCCCACAACGCCGAAGCATTGATCAGCGCTGGGGAGCGGTCCATCACGGGAGTGTAGGTCAGACTAGGTTCCACTAACGTGACCCCAGGGCCGCCACGCAGCGAATCCAGCGTCGCTCCGCTCAGTTGCACAGCTAGACCGTTGAGCACAGTGTCATACTCGTGTACGACTTGCGCCGATGATTTTGTGGACTGCAGCCACTGCTTGAAATTGTTGCGCGCGTGTGCCAGCGCTGCACGATAGCGTCCGTTCGCTCCGGCAGCGAAGTCGAGCTTGCCATTTTTTGTGCGCGTTGCGCCCGGCCAGTCGGCCAGCGGCGGATCCGCAAGGATCACCATTGCATATCCGTCGTAAACGCCAGTCTTGACGCGCGGGGCGTCGCTGGTACCGGTACTTGCGAAGGTGGGTGCCGCCACTGCTGCGAACAGCATTAAAACAAGTATTGGTGTGACGCGTTGAGACGTACTCTTTCGCATAATAAGGAACTCCTCCAGGGTTAGGAATCATTTACGTACAGTGAGGCCAACGAACTTCCGAGCAGTGCAGATGGGCCCGAATTTTCGAAAATATGTGCGGTGCGCGAGGGAATGCGTCAGCAGTCTCGAGCTAAACGATCGCTGCCAGCCCCAAACCTTGGCCTGTCATGCCGAGCTGGGCGGCGGCGGTTTTCTATCATGCCACGTCTCACACCAGAATATGTGCTGACCGTCACCCTTTTTTTGCACGTAGTCCCTGACTGATCAGAACTAGGTGTGTTGTATGGATGTCAGGGCGATGGAAAGGACGTACGTGCTCTCCGTGCCTCCTCAGCAGCGGTAAAGTGAGTCGATTTTGTGCTCGTTCTCGCCGCAAGAGTTGGGAACCCTCGCTCCCCCATCGACTCCCTCGGGCTGCTGGCGTTTGGGTTTTCGCAACACAAAAAAGGAAAGGCTGGCGGTTCACTGGCCTTTCCCTTGTTGTTGCATTTTATCTAATTCAGAGACACACCCGCACCCCGGCGCGGCAGTATTTGCGCGGGAGATTCTCGCGGACCACATCGGCTTTCGTTCTCGCTGGAGCGGCCGTCCTTCATCGCCGAACCTAGTTCGGTGCTACCACGAGTCAAGATTGCGAGTCAACGAAAAATTTCATTTTGGAACTCAGGCGCGTGTGGGAGAGTGCTCGTCGCAAGCACCCGACGCTGGCGCGAGCAACGGATGCGAATTTCAGAATTCACTGCTTATTCACTGTTATTCACTGTTCTTTTTGGCGAAGAAAATCGCGAACTTGCGTAATCCCTGACGTGGCAGGCGGTTGCGCGGAATCGTCCGTTGCTCGCCACATTTTTAGAAAAAATTCGCTGTTAAATTCACTGATAAATTCGCTGTTCCGCGGGCAGCAGTGAATTAAGCCAGTTTCAAGCTGAGTCCGCTGCTCTCAGCCGCATTCGTTCCATCGGAATGCTGGCAGTCCGAAACAAAAACAGAAAAGTTGAGGGCAAGCCATACTTCCAAGTAGCATCTAAGCCTGTCATGCCACACGACCCGGTGGTCTGCCCTCCTTGCCTGCCCAAAGTACACCTTGTAAATCCCAGCGACTCCTCATTTGGCGTTGCCGTCATCACTCCGCGCTGGTTATTTGTGCTTGCCGCCGCTACCCCAACTACCTTCGGCGATCCCGAACTGTGCGACGAAACGCTAGAACCATTGGATGTCAGCCGCATACAGCCAGGAGACATCGTAGGGATCGGAATCCACACCGCGAATGCGTTGCGCGGCTACGGAATCGGACGCATGGCGCGCGAACGCGGGGCCTGGGTCATTTTTGGAGGTGTTCATGCGAGTCTCTACCCTGAGGAAGCATTCGAGCACGGGCGCGCACATGCCGTGGTGCGTGGAGACGGCGATGTGGCCTGGGGAAAGGCATTAACCGATTGCGCCAAAGGTGAGTTGAAGAGAACCTATGAAGGCGGACGCATTGAGGCCGATCAATTCAAGGCGGCACGCTGGGATCTGCTTTCGCCGAAGCGTTACATGTGGGCATCGGTGCAGACGGTTCGCGGTTGCCCCAAGCACTGTTCGTTCTGTTCGGTATGGAGGACTGATGGTCAACGGCCGCGGCAGCGTTCGACCGATGCGGTGATCGACGAAATCGTGCAGCTGCGGCGCAAAGGATTCCGTTTTATCGCGCTGGCCGACGACAATTTTTATCCGGTCTCATTCACCGATCTGAAGCTCGCGGAGCGGCAAGGCAACCAGCAAAGGCTCGCGCAATTAGAGGCGCTGCGCAACGAGAGATTCGAGTTTATGGCCCGGCTGGCCGATCTGCCCGCAGACCTGAACTTTTTTACCCAGATCACCATGGAAGCGGCAGAAGATCCTCAATTTCTGATGGCCATGCGCAAAGCCAATATTAAAGGAGCGCTGGTTGGAGTCGAGGCGGTGACCGCCGAAGGATTGAAATCGGTTTATAAGGATTTCAACCGTTCCGGAGAAGATCTCGTCGAGCGCCTGCAGAGATTTCGTGAACATGGAGTGTACGTCCTGGGCTCGTTCATCTTCGGGCTCCCGAGCGATCGCGAAGAGACCTTCGACGCCACCCTGCAGCTCGCGCAAAGATCGGGTTTGGCCTTCGCTCAGTTCCTGATGCTTACGCCATTTCCCGGAACGGTCGATTTTGAACGCTGGGAGAAAACGCAGGGTCAACAGGTACAAAAGATTGCGGGAATTCCCCTGACACGCTACTGGCTGATTCCTCCGGAAATCCGGCCGAAGATGTTCATGCCGCATCCCACCATGAGTTCCGACGAAATGCGAAGACGAACCCTGAACGTCTGGAGCCGCTTCTACAGCTTCGGCGCAATTTGGGAACGCTCTGCCTGCGCTACGTCCTTCAAGGCCAGGCTCATTCTCATTTTCATCTCAAAACTCTACCGCCAGATGTATGCCAATACCGGCATCGCCACTGACAGCGCCCGCAAGAGCCGCGCCACGAGCATGGCGAAGTGGCTGGCAAAGCCATGCCGGCACTTGTTTGCAGCGAATCCAATGCCTGAGTTGAAGGCTCCGAATGCCGGCAACGCCGTTGCTTCGGAGCTGAGAGTCTCGGCCTAGTCGAGTGCCCCAGGATGGGACCTTCGGTTATGAATACTCCCAGCGTCGCGCCAGCCTGCGAGCGATTACAAAGAACAGGGCGCCTGCAACCAGCAGAACCAGGACCTGCGGCCACAGGTGTGTGACTGGTTCATCGCGCCAGAAAACCTTCGTGAAGCCGTCGATCGCCCAGGCATTGATGGTCAGCAGCCCCGCCTTTTGCATCGCTTCGGGCATGAGGAAACGCGGGAACATGCTCCCGCCTACCGAGGACATGATCAGGATTACCAGCGTCGACAGCGGACCGAGCTGCGCGCGGGTTCGGCACGTACTTGCCAACAGCATCCCAAACGCCGCCACGGAGAAAGCCGTGGAGAGTCCCATGATGAAAAAACCGGGCAAGTGGGCAATGAAATCCAGCTTAAAGACTAACCAGGCCCAAACGAACATGAGTATTAGTTGTGAGAATGCCAACAGCGAACAATAGCAAAGCTTGCCTGCCAACAGTGTTCCCATGTTGACTTGTGAACTGAGCACGCGGTCGAGTGTTCCACTCTCAGCCTCGTCCAGCAAAGATCCGCCGGCGCTGCTGGCGGTAAAAAGAAGGAACATGACTCCGATGGCTGCTGCGTAGAAGGACACCATTGGATTGTTTTTGTTTTCGCCGACGACATCACGCGCGCTAACCGAGATCGGCATTCCGCCATTGGAACTCTGACGCGTTTGCGTATTGCTATCCTCGCTCCTCTCTCGCTTGCGGAGTTCTTCCAGTCCCTGCTCGATTCTCTTGCGCTGTTCCGGGGTAAAGCCGCCGGCGTACTCGTCCATATACTTCGATCCCTGCGCTGCCATCACGTCGGGCATTGCGGTCATCGCGACCTTTTGCAGCAGGCCATTAATGATCTGCGGCGCCACCATGTCACTGCTGTCTTTGAGGAGCTGGATCGTGGAACGCTGCGAGCCGCCACCGAACGCAATAGGATTTTCTCCGAAGCCCCGCGGAATGATGAGCGCCACCGGCGCAGCGCCGGCTTTGACCGCGGCCTCCGCCGTCGTCGCTGTGTATTCAGGCTGATCGACGCCCCGTTTCGTCGCCGGCCTGGTCTTTACCGATAGAGATTCCTCCTTAAGACCCTTGACGAGTTGTTGCGAGGCCCGGCTGTGGTCTTCGTCGACCACGATCACGCTGATCTTTGGCGTAGTGTCCCGTCGTCCCCCGAAGATGACGGCAAAGATGGTGAAGAATGCCACCGGCAATATGAAACTCAGAGCAAGCGCTCCGCGGTCGCGGCGCAGAGCCGTCAAGGCAGTACGGACGATAGCGAAGATCAATCGCGCAGCTCCCTTCCCGTCCAATGCAGAAATACCGATTCCAGGTTGGGCTTGCGCAGTGAGACATCCACTAGTTCGTGGCCTGCCTTGGCAGCGGCGTCGAGTAATCCACCGATTTCAGCCGCATGCTCAATGGTGAACCGTGCCATGCCGTTGTCGAAGAGTCCGCCGCGTTCTTTCACCCAGGCAAGGACGCTCCCGTCGGAATTCCCGAATCGGGCAATCACCTCGCTGCGGGAAGCAAAAGCATTGTGCACCAGCTCTTCCTTCGCTCCCAGAGCAATGATGCGCCCATGATCGATAATGGCAATTCGATCGCACAGCCGTTCCGCCTCTTCCATGTAGTGTGTCGTGTAGATCATCGAGATTCCCTGGTCACGCAGCTTCTCGATCATCTCAAAGATGCGGTTGCGCGATTGCGGATCAACCCCGACCGTCGGCTCGTCCATCAGGATCACCTTGGGGCGGTGGATGAGTCCGGCTGCCATGTTGAGCCGTCGCTTCATTCCTCCGGAGAAACTCGCAACAGCGTCTTCCGCCCGATCGGCGAGCCCGGCCCACTCCAGGCACCAGGCCACCGACGTGGTGAGAACACTGCCGCGCAAGCCATGGTATTGACCGAACGCTTCCAGGTTCTCCCGGCAGGTTAGCCGGGGATAGAGTGCCAGGTCTTGCGGAACCCAGCCCAGCGCGATGCGTGCTCCAGCCGAATCCGCGGGAGCGCCAAAGACTAAGACCTTGCCCGAATCCGGAATCACGCGGCCCACGATGCTGCGAATCAGCGTACTCTTGCCCGCACCGTTCGGACCGAGCAATCCCAAACATTCCCCGCTGTGCAACTCGACGGTTATGCCGTCGACCGCAGTCAATTCGCCGAAGCGTTTAGCCAGCGCTTGAATGCGCAGAGGCAACACTGAAATGGGGGCGGGAACCATCGGTGCAGACGCCATCTCTCCCTCGTGAGTTGTTCTCGCGATTTACGCGCGCGGGTGGCACAGCCTAGATTGAGCCCTTGCTTTGTTTCTGGTTTTGCTTTCTGAGCAATCTACCACAATGCGCGCGCCGCCGCGCTCTGCGCGGTTTTTGCAGGGTGCGCTTTCACGACGACGCCCATCACACTCCATGCGCCAATGGGCGTAACATTGAGACTGCTTCATGCGTATGGATGGGAGCCCGATGAATATTGAAAATACGAAGAAGAGGCCAGTGCAGCTCACGGCAGAAGAGGAACGGGCGAGAGAGAAGGCGATGGACTTCTACCGTTACATTGGCAAAACCGACAAGGACGCGATGCGTCTGGCGTGGGCCGATGTTCAGAAAGCCTTTCCGCGGCTTAGGGATTACGACAGCCCAGCAGAAGTCGCTTAATAAGCGTGGAGCTCGAGCACACGTGCGGGCTTCCCGTGTCTCCACTTCTTAGGCCGAGCGAGTTAA
>QIBA01000011.1 GCA_003225175.1 Acidobacteriota bacterium | reverse complement strand
GCGTGTACGTCGCCGTGACGTTGTCAGCCGCAACGAATCCGGCCAGCACACCGCTCAGCGCGGGATCGACTGCTCCGTAGGTCTTGCCCGCCGCAGCCGGACTCACCGAGGCTGTAGCCTTGCCGATCGTGAACAGAGCCGTGTTGGAGCTGCTGGTGTGATTCGCATCGCCCGCGAAGTCAGCCGTCGCCAGTGCCGTACCCGCGTTGACGTTATTCGAGTAGCTCGGGGTCAACGATACATTCAGGTTCCCAGCCCCGGTGGCAACTGCCGTACACGGTGTCTGCGCCGAACCGTTGTAGGTGTAGGGCGCACCCGCCGTACAGTCCACGTTCACCATTGAGCCCGCTTTGCTAACGGTGATGCTCACGCTTGCGGTTTGGGTCGTGTAGTTCGTCGTATCCGTCGGAGTGAACGTCACCGACAGCGTCTGGTTCCCGCCCGCATTTAGCACCGTGCCGGCCGGTGGCGTGTAGGCGAAAGTGCCGGGCACACTGGCCGTCGCATTCAACTGCGTCCCACTGAGCGCCGTTCCGTAGGTGATGTTGACTGGGTTCCCCCAGGCGATCGCCGGTGTCGCCTGCTGCACGGTGATGCTTACCGTCGCTGTCTTCGTCGTGTAGTTCGTCGTATCCGTCGGAGTGAACGTCACCGACAGCGTCTGGTTTGCTCCTGCGTTCAACACTGTGCCTGCTGCTGGCGTGTAGGTGAAGGTACCGGGAACATTGGCGGTGGCATTCAACTGCGTCCCGCTCAGCGCCGTGCCGTAGGCGATGCTCGCCGGGTTCGCCCAGATGATCGTTGGCGTCGCCTTTCCGATCACGAAGCTGCTGCTGCCTGTGCTGCCGTTGTGATTGGTATCGCCTGCGAAGTTCGCCGTCGCCGATGCCGTACCTGCGTTGGCGTTATTCGAGTAGCTGGGCGTCAACATCACGTTCAGGTTCCCAACTCCGGTTGCAACCGCAGTACACGGCGTCTGCGCCGAACCCGTATAGGTGTAGGGCGCGCCCGCAGTACAGTCTACGGTCACCGTGGATCCCGCCGTCGCAATGGCGTCATTGACTGTGCCGCTCGCGGCGCTATAGTTGTTATTTCCCGAAAAGGTCCATGTGTCGCCGTTATACGTGCCCATCTCGGTGTGAGTCGTGCCACTCAACGTCAGCAGAGAGATCAAGTCAGTTGGAGCGCTCTCGACGCCTATAGCAGTACCAGTCGCCGTATGCGCCTGCCCGTCGTAGGTCACGCTGTAGGGCGTCACCGCGATGAACGCGTTTGCTCGGTTGATAATTTCGCCGGCGCCGGCAGACGCTGCGTTGTAGTTGTTGTTGCCGTTATAGCTGGCGACCACGTTATAGCTGGCGACCGCGCCGCTGACGACCTTCACGTTCACGGGCGCGGCCGGGGAGCCATCATAGGTTATGCTGTTGATCGAAAGGCTGTCGGCACCTGCGCCAGTAGCGGTTGCCGCCAGACCTTGCAAGCTCCCGTTGTAAGTGAACGTGGCTGTCTGTCCCGTCACATCGCTATTCCCATTGAGGATCTTGATCGTCGGCGTCGCCTTGTTCAGCTCCACGGTGAAGGGTGCAGAACTGGCTGGGTTGTAGTTGTTGTCGCCGGCCTTCGTGGCCACAAGCGAGCAGGTGCCGCTTGCGTTGGAGACCGACACTGTTGTTCCGGTGACTGAACATCCCGTCGAGGCGCCGGTACTGAAGCTCAGTGCACCCATTCCGCTACCGCCCGACACCGTTGGTGCACTAGTCGTACCGTAGGTGACGGCTGAAGGTCCGGTTATCGTGAGTGTCGCCTGATTGGCAACGGTGACTCTCAGCGACGCTGTCCCGCCGACTGTGCCCAGGGTCGCCGTAATCGTCACCGGCCCGCCTGCGTTCGCTCCCGTTGCCACTCCGGTGGCAGCGTCGATGTCGGCGATCGTCGCGTCTGACGAGCTCCAGATAACGTTCGCGATCGGTTGCGTTCTGTTATCCGAGTAGTGCCCGGTCGCCGTGAACGTCTGCGTCTGTCCCTTAGGAATCGAGGCGCTCGCCGGACTCACTGTGATCGATTGCAGTGCCGCCGCCGTTACCGTTAGCGACGCCGGATCAGAAGTAATCCCATTTTGGGCTGCAGTGATGTTACTGGAACCGACTCCGGCTCCCATGGCCAGTCCGTCTGCCGTGACGTTGGCCGCGTCGGTACTCGACGAGGTCCAGACTGCAGAGCTTGTCAGATCCTGAGTGCTACCGTCGCTAAACGTGCCGGTCGCGGTGAACTGCTGTGTCAGCCCCTTGGCAATCGACGCGCTCGCCGGAGTCACGCTAATGGAGTGCAGCACCGCTTCTGTCACCGTGAGTACAAATGCGTTAGATGTGACGCCGCTCTTCGTGGCCGTGATGCTGCTCGAACCGACTGCGACTCCTATGGCCAGCCCGCCAGCGGTGATGTTGACCCTTTCGGGAATCGAAGAAGTCCAGATTGCCGAGCTCGTCAGGTCCTGAGTAGTGCCATCGCTGAAAGAGCCCATGGCGGTGAACTGAATGGTGGTACCTTTTGCGATCGACGTGTTATCTGCGCTGATCGCGATCGACTGCAACACCGCCGGAGTAATGGTAAGTGTCAGCGTGTTCGAAGTTACCCCGCCCTGGGTAGCGCTGATGTTAGTCAAGCCGACACCGACTCCCATGGCCAGGCCGGCAGCATTGATGCTCGCGATGGTATCGTCGGAGGAACTCCAGGTTGCCGTGTTGGTCAGATCCTGCGTGCTGCCATCGCTAAAGGTCCCGAGGGCGGTGAACGGATCGCTAGTGCCCTTCGCAATCGAAGTCTTTGGAGCGCTGACCACAATAGACTGCAGCGCTGCTGGAGTAATCGTGAGAGTCAGCGTGTTCGAAGTAACACCGTCCTGAGCCGCGCTAATGTCGCTCGTACCAGTCGAGACTCCGGTCGCCAATCCGTTAGCGCTGATGGGGGCGATCGCCGGAGTCGCGGAATTCCAGGTGACGGAGCCGCTGAGATCTTGGGTAGTGTGATCGCTGAAGGTGCCGGTTGCGGTGAACTGAGCAGTGGTGCCTTTCGCGATCGAAGTCTCAACAGCGCTGATGCTAATGGACTGCAGCGTAGCCTGCGTCACAGTGAGCGGGATCGTGTTCGACGTGACTCCGTTCAGTGTGGCGCCGATGTCGCTCGAACCGAGCGAGATTCCGGTCGCCAGGCCGCCAGCGCTGATGGTCGCCACTGCCGGCTTCTGCGAATTCCAGGTAACGGAATTAGTCAGGTCCTGGTTGGTGCCATCGCTGAAGGTCCCAGTGGCAGTGAACTGATCGGTAGTTCCCTTCGCGATCGAGGCGCTGGCGGCGTTGATCGTGATTGACTGCAGGCTCGGCGGCGCCACGGTCTGGCTCAGCGCCGAGGATGTGCTCGACAGGAAGTTCGCGTCTCCGCCATAGACAGCCGTGATCGAATGCACTCCAAGGGCAAGCGTGGAAGTGCTGAACGCAGCTTGACCAGAAACTAGCGACGCCGTGCCCAAACTGGTGCTGCCATCGTTGAACGTCACCGTGCCGGCTGGCGTGCCGCCAGCGCTCGTGACCGTCGCCGTGAAGGTGACGGAAACCCCAAGAGGCGATGGATTCTGCGAGCTGCTGAACGTCGTTGATGAAGAGGCCTGATTCACCGTGATGGTCACGCTCGCAGTTTGCGTCGTGTAATCGGTCGTGTCAGTCGGAGTAAATGTCGTCGAGAGCGTCTGGTTCGCTCCCGCATTCAGCACCGCGTCCGCTGCTGGCATGAAGGTGAAGATACCGGGAACGTCAGTGCTGGCGTTCAGTTGAGTAGCACCCAGTGGCGTGCCGTAGGCGATCGCCGCCGGATTCGTCCACGTGATCGTCGGCATCGCCTTGCCGATGGTGAACAGAGCCGTGTTCGCGGTGATGTTGTAGTTGCCCAGCACATTCGACGGACTCAGCGTCGCGCTGATCGTGTACGGACTGCCCGCAACCGTCTCTCCCGCTGTCCGCGTGTACGTCGCCGTGATGTTGTCGCCCGCAACGAATCCGGCCAGCGTGCCGCTCAGCGCGGGATCCGTCGCTCCATAGGTCTTGCTCGCCGCAGCCGGAGTCACCGACGCCGTGGCCTTGCCGATCGTGAACGCTGCCGTGTTCAAGGTGATGTTGTAGTTGCCCAGCACACTCGCCGGACTCA
>QIBA01000010.1 GCA_003225175.1 Acidobacteriota bacterium | reverse complement strand
AAGCAGCGGCAGGGCGTCAAGGTACTTGTGGTTCTGGTAATACCGCGTGCCGAGGACGACGGGAGCGAAGGCCTGCCGCTGTTTGTTGCGCTTCAAAATGGAATCGAGTTTGCCATTGAAGTTATCTTTGACCACAAATACCGCAGGCGGAGCGATGGAACGCGTCGGTACCAGTACGAATCCAAATTCCCCCTCCCCGGTACTTTGATTTTCGATTGCGCCCCACACTTCCATCACAACGCGAAGATTGTCCAAAGAATTGATCTGTGCGTCGTTATACTCCGATTTTTCCCTGGGCTTTCTCCCCAAGCATCGTTTTGCTGAGGCCTGATCCTGTAACGTGACATTTAGATCGCGAAGAAACGTGTCGCGCAGCAAGTTGGCGCGTTTTAGCAACACCTTCGGAACCTCCACACCCGGGGGAACATTTACATCGTCCACATAAGCACAGCACATGTTCGTAACTTGCTTCACCTAGTTCCTCCAGCCGGGATGCTGTTCCACCAGTGCGGTTTCGGCGCCGATCCGAGTAACGACTTGGTTGCGGCCGCCTGTTTCGCTATGCGGTCGTACTCGCTCTGATCGGGCACCGGCGTAGGCCCCACCCACTTCTGCAGGACGCTAGGGGCAGACAGTTCCTTCACATATGCGGAGACGTCGGCGTAACTCGACCCGCAGCCGGCTTCGCCAAGCAATATCAGGGCTCTAAGGTGCGTGGTCCAGGTATAGAGGCCGGTATGATTAGTGATGATTCGGTTCATCGCCGCGCAGACTTCTTGCGGTTCGGTTCGGCTCACCATTCGGAGCCCCTGTTCCGCGCTCTTTTGTGCATTCTCGCGTGCATTCTCGCCTCCCACTTCCAGCACATTGACGAAAAAGGGAATCGAGTAACGTCCGAAGGCGGCAAGCTGTACGGCATCGGTGGTAGCGTCGTCTGGGGTGATTTTGGGATTCTGCAGTGCGTTCTGCAACTGAGTCATGGCCTGCACGTTTTGTAGTTGCAGCTGGCGCTCTTTAAACGCATTGTCGACACTGTCTTTGATCGCATAGGTGGCCCACAGCATGACCAGACTGGGAATCAGACTCTTGACGATATCGGGCCAGAACCCAGAGCGCTTCTTCTCCGGCGGTGATGGCCCATCGGTTTTCTTGCCCGCGGAGGCAAGCTCATCGAGCTTGCGTTCCATATTGGACAAGCGGCTTTCCAGTCCACCGGTGGCCGATTCGCCGCCAGCGGGCTGAGGGTGAGCACTATGCTGCATAGACTGCTCGGATGGGAATTTGAATTACGCATATTACGTCCGAACGGCAGCTTTTTCCAGAGGCAATTATGACTTGCTGTACCAGAACGGTCTCCGTGCCAAAGGTTGAGCTCCCGGTCGGAATTCCGGAATTGTAAAGAGAGACGCTGTTTGGAAACAGCTCAATACTGAGCACCAGCGGTTGTTTCCAACACGGATCGAAACCAGTGACTCGGTCTCCGAAGTCGAGATTCCGTCTGTCATTGAGGCAGAGAGCCAGATGCCGGCTCAGCCGCTCACAGATGCTGCGCACAATTCTCAACCCGTCCTTCTATTTGGCCAGAGACCAGGTGCGCGGCGAGTACACGGCGCAGGCCAAGTGCCACCGCGCCGGAACAAGGTCTATTGTTCAACTGGAATTAGTAGGGCTGTGAAAACCGCTTAATTGAAGAAAATGCTCGTGGTCGAGCCGTCTGCGGCATCAATGTTGCGTGATACGGCGGATTAGTGCTTTAGCGTCATACTCAGGCGCGTTCAGGACAGTCGTAACCTTCGGAAACTCGAAGTGTTACCAGATTGTTCCCACGCAAAAGCAGCAAGTGTCGAAATGATGTTCCGTTCCCTATAGCGCGAAGCTGCAAATCCTGTACATTCTCGCCAGTGAGGTACAAGCAGAGTTGGACTCGATTCTCTACCTGCAGCTTCTTGTAGATGTTCTGAATATGATTTTTGACGGTTTGCCGGCAGATGACGAGCATGCGGGCGATCTGCTGATTGGAAAATCCAGCAGCAACAAGAATTGCCAGCTCCAGCTCGCGCGCAGTTAACTTTCCCATGATAGCCAGCAGGATATCCCGATCTTTGAAAGTCTAACTATTTTGCCTCTGCGTGTTCCAAATTCAGAACAAGGGGTCAATCCGAACTGCAACAGGCCTCTGCCTGGACTGCGGGATCTGCTGACGAGACCGTCTGCGGCAGTTAGGAGTCGGAAACGGATAGGCAGGACTGGACAGCGCCGCTTTTGCGACAGAGAATGTTCCGAATTCAGGACAACAGTCGCGCAACAAGATCGGAGAATCGGCAGTTGCCCATCCTATCTAGTAGTATGTTCTGCGCCTAGTACCGTAGTACTAGAAGGCCGAGACTTGAAGAGCGGAGATCTTATGAATACGAGTGGAGTGCTGGAATTGATAGATGCGGAAATCGAGCGACTCACCCAGGCGCGAAAGATCCTCTCAGGCAGTGATGGACTTGGACCGCGCCGCGAAACCTCCAACATCCGATCCTTCGGTTCGCGTAAGAGGCGCCATATGAGCGCCGAGGCTCGTCGCCGAATCTCAGAAGCCCAAAAGAAGCGCTGGTCAGCTGTCAAGAGAGCCGCAAAGAAGGCAGCTTAATCGCCCAAAATTTTAGGTTCACGAAGCAGCACTGTCGGAAAGGTGTTTCTGGTGAACCTCCTGAAGCTGCTCGACGGCGTACTTGAAGTGCACGAACTTAAGCGTTGGTGGATGACATGTCGATGACCGGCGGGCAACACTTAAAACGGCTTCGCGAGCAGCTTGGCCTAAGCATGCGCGATGTCGAAGAGGCGAGCTTTGCCCTCGCGAGAAGGTTTGAAAATCCGGAATTGCACGTTCCGATCAGCCGAATTTCCGACATTGAGAGCAAAGGGGTTCTTCCCAATATATTCCGACTTTTTTCGCTTTCCACTATCTACGGAAGGGATTATCGGGATCTGTGCGGGTTCTATGGGATCGACTGGGATGCGATACCCTCGGCTCTTCAATGCGCGCAGATTCCGAAGACCCATCTGTTTAGCGCCCTGCGCAATGCGCTCAACCTCAAAGTTCCAGTGGTGGTTGATCCGGCATTCGATGTTCGCCGAACCACCAACGTCGTGCGCATGATCCAGAAATGGGGAACGGTACCGGCGTCATTTCTGTCACAGCTCGCCACTACTGGCCATACTTATGCGTTCGTCGGTACGGAAGACTTCACGATGTACCCCATCATTATGCCCGGAACATTCCTGCAGGTCGACGAGACGCGGGCAGAGATCATAAACGAAGGCTGGAGATCGGAATACGAACGCCCAATTTACTTCATCGAAACCCGAGAGGAATTCATCTGCGCCTGGTGCAAGTTAAGCAATGGGCAGCTGATGACACAACCGCATCCCCTCTCTCCCGCCACCCCGCGTGTATTTCGTCACCCCCAGGAAGCGGAAGTCATTGGTCGAATCGTGGGAATCGCCATGCGCCTGGGAGACTGGGAGCCCGACAAAATGGGCGTCAAAAAGACCCCGGCACGCTTGAATTGATGTAAGTCTCTCCACGCTATCCACTATTTCCGTTCCCTCGAGCAGAGGAGTACTTACTCAGAAGATCGGTAATCAGCAGTACCGATCGCAGATGCTCAGGAGAACCTCCGCGCAGATCGCAGGGTGTAAGCCGCGGTCTCTCTTTATACAGTTGCTCGGCCAATCGGGCACCTGAACAGTCTGTATCTTCCGCCGACAATTCGAGTTGTTCGAACAGCTCCGAGAGCGGAGTGCGCAGAACCTGTAGATAGAGTTCGGAATGGACGTCGGCGAGCATTGTGTTGGTCGCGTCCTCGCCGTGACTCCGAACCAGCCCCCAGTGACTGTACCTTCCGTCCGACGATCTTAGTTCCCTGATGTAGTTCAATTTGCTCCAGACTCCCTGCAGAACGCTCATCGTTCGCTTCATGAAATCTTCGAACGGAGACAAGCGCCTGTTGAAATTCAGGTTTTCGGAACGCGTAACGCTTTTGTCCTTCTCGTAATTACTGCCCATTTCTAACCGATCCTTCGACGCAAATCCACACAAGGAGTTGCGTCGTGAAAAGACTATTCCAGCTTGCAGCTACTATTCTCCTCCTGGCGGCTACACTGTCAACCAGTTCATTTGGTGAGGGAGGAAATCCTATGCCGACCTGTCCGCCCGGTGTATGTGCGGCCGATTAGCAGATAAGTAGGGCGGAGGTTTGTTGAAAGCGAAAGTCGGTGTATGGTTGTGGACCGCAGTCCGCAACCATGCACCTGACGATACTACAACTAGCGCTCTGGTTATCTCCAACGATCGTAGAGAGCGTCATCGTCATGGCAATGCTTTATCGGAAGCTTTGGCGCAGTCTGCCAATCTTCCTTTCTTATCTGGTCTTCACGATAAGTCGTACGTGCTTCCTATTTCTGGAACGGAGCAACACTGTTGAATACTTCTATGCTTATTGGGTGACGGAGGCGCTCGGTTCCTTCATCGTCCTCTGCGTTATTAAGGAGATGTTCGATAATGCCTTTCACAAACACTTAGGATTGCGGCAACTGGGGAACGTTCTCTTCGGGTGGTCAATTGCTGTTCTGGTGGTCGTCGCCGTCGTCATCGCCTGGACGTCACCGGGAGGCGATACGACAAGACTGATGGCGGGCATTCTCACTGTGAAGCGGACGGTTACGTTTGTTGAAGCCGGATTACTTGGTTTTCTGTTTCTGTTCGCGGTTACGATGGGACTAGGATGGCAACACTACGCAACCGGAGTGTGCCTCGGATTTGGTATCTATGGAGCAGTAGAGCTTACAGCCATCACCGCCAGAGCGATCTATGGGGAGCCTGCCACAGGAATCTTCAACTGGGTAATCATGACCGTGAACAATTGTTGTGTATTTACTTGGGCGGCTTACTTTCTCATGCCGGTGCACGAACCTAACCAGCAACTTTCGATCAATGCGGAAACCCGCCTGGAGGAGTGGAACGAGGCCCTACTCCAGCTGATGAAGAGGTGAGTGCCATGATGCTCGGCTTTGCTGTTGGCTTGTTGCTGGTGATTCTTGCGGTTCTGTTGGCAAGCTATAGGCGCCCTACGCCGAAGCGAGGGGGAAAGCCTTTTCTGCACATGGTCGATGCCTCCGCCTTTAGGAATCTTCTCAGCAAGGAAGACGATGCTTTCTTGAAGAGTTCACTTCCTGGACGATATTACTGGATCGCCAAAAGAGCGAGAACCAGCGCAATTCAGCAATACCTGCTATGGATCGCAAACGGATGTGCGAGCGTGCAGTCGCTCGTTCGAACTGATGTCAAGGAATCTTCAGAGACTCACACGCGGGCGCGCGCATTATCTACGCTCGCACTCAGGTTGCGGCTGGCTTCGCTTGGACTTTGGAGCACCTTGTGGCTGCAGCGACTTTTTCCCGAGTTCGATTTGATGCCCAACTCGCTCATGGCTGGCTACGACAAGCTGGCGGATGGCGTGAGCACTTACTTGGTTGTCCGCTCTGGTCACCGCAGAACGAATATTGGAAGCGCACTGTAGAAACGTTCTGGGACCGACATAATGACGGGATCTACCTCAATCCGATGCCGTAACTGAGTACGGCGCAGAGGAACGGAGATCGGCATTAGCTCAAACGTACTAACGACACGTTTCGTGAACGACCAAAGCTTCTGAGAGAGTTCTTGATTGCGGTCTCAGTAATGGTGAGGGATTGCAGCCATTCCGGACTTACATACAATGGTTCTGAGTACCGAACTACTTGGCAGACCGAAGGCTTTTCACAGCCTCCGGAAGGCTTCGTTCATCGCCAGTCGGCACGCGGATGTCGGCAAGATTCAGAGGTCCCAAATTCGTGTCTTCTACTGAAACTCTGGCCGCATGCAGGCGCAGACTCTTGCTCTCCACTGCAATTCTTTCTCAATCCTGCGGCAGTGAAGCTCCCATTATGAGCACCTGGAGTGGATTTGAAGATGGCGTTCATACAACTCTCCAATGAGGATGCCGCCACCACCATGTTTCCGATACTCTCCAATGCACGCATGCGGCGGTTGACATCGTAGAAGACGGCGAAGGATAAGCGCGCGCCAAAAATACCAGAACGTTAACCATTTCGTTCAACGTTGCGTCCGTCATCCTGCAGTCCTTCTACTGCTGAAATCGCCGTGTGCAGCAGTCTCGATCTGGGACTTGATGAAGTCACGCTCGGGACGCGAGGAGACCTCAAAGACGACCTTTAGTGAGTGGCACCAGCTACTTGACTCCGCCCTTGTCTGGGGGAACGGTGATCGCGATCTGACCAACAGGATAAGAACAGATCCAGGTGTGCGAGCATGCGATTCATACTCTTCAAGGAGAGGGCTGGGAGTCTCGCATTAAGATACCGAGCGCTGACAGAACGGAGGGACTTCTCGCCTCCCCTCATCCATTTATTGGACTATTTGCGGTTCAAAATTTCTCTCCCAATCTCTTGCCAAACTCATCACCGCGCCTGAAAGCTGGATCATCGCCATCAGCAGGAGGCGAGCGCGAGAGTTAAAAATGTCATTGTGATCCGCTGTGACTTCCCTCGGAACTTGAAAGAGCCAAGCCAGGTGAGGCTTGGCGGCATTCCTGATCGGCGAGAGCCGGTAACGATCATGCGGGACCTGCCGGTCAGCCAGACCCTCGCGCTCGCGCGTCGGCAAATCGATATCTATATTCGGCATGGCTATATCATTGGGCGCAGGACGTCGCAGGCAGTGCCAATTTTGACCCTTGTCCACGGCTCCGGCGGGTTCGCATTGAACCCCCTTGTCTTCGCGCGTGAATCTGTGTGTCAAGAGCGACTTGTCGTGGCCGTCGGTTCTCCGCCCAAAATGCAGTCCCTGGGCAGTCCGCCAGATCCACCCGGTTGCCGCATCCGCCGTGGAGGTTACGGAAATGAATAGCGGAGGAGCGTACCTGATCTGCGTGGAGATAAACGTCTTTTCGAGCTTCCGTTCCTGGAGCGCTGCGCTGATGTCCTTGGCGATCTGCGAATCTGCTGCTGAATTCACGGCGATTAAGACGTCCGGGAACGAAATCCGTTGCCCGTTCTTCCTAATCTGCACTGTGTCGCGATTGCCAGGCGCTCTCACGAGTGGATCATCCTCCGCGCGAAGCAAGGAAAGAAATGCTGACTCCAGCATCAAAGCACCCATGGAGTGGCCGATCAAGATGAGGGGTGATTCGGGGGTCTGCTGTCCGTCCAGCGGATCTTTTGTGCTGGCGACGATCTGTCGAACCGCCGCTCGAAGGTCATTGCCGGCTCCGATCTTTTTTGCGACGTCATATCGGCCCCAAAAGGTCGTGTGATTGAGCAATGTATTTACCCGCCACGAATTCGCGGGATCGCCATTCCAGCCGAGGTAGATGCCTACTACGCGGCGCCCGCCGCGGATTTCGATTTCACCACCTTCTTCCGGCCTCAGATAGCGTTCGGCCTCGCGCAGAGCAAGCCCTGCCAAAACATTTCTGAACTCTCTGAAATGCGCATCTCCGGAGTCCATGCCGACATCCCAAGCCGCGTTGTGATGCCAGCCGTGAATGAAGACGACGACCACTGCGCCGTTGGGATTTGCTGTGCGCGATTGCCGAATCGCCTGCGTGGCAGCCTGAAGTTCGCCTGGATCGTCAAAAAAACCGCTGTCGCGGAAGGTGATTCGAGCCAAATCGAACGAAGCATCATTGGGATCTCGCTTGCGTTGTCCTATATGAATTTGTGCGCCGGAGTTATCGAGATCGACCGTGAAGACAGACGCCTGAAGACATGATGCAGGTTTGATGGCAATTACAGGCATAGTACCTCCTGTGTAGCCCGAGCTGGCGTGGACTCTGTGTACAGGCCGGGCCTCTGCGCGTGGTGCTGTGCTTTTTGGGCTAAGCTCTTCGGAGAGGTGGCAGAATTTTGTGCTTCCGCTGAAAGGAAGTCAACCGGAAAGAGGTGACCGAGCGGTAAGCGGCTCGACTTCGGTCGAGCCACTTTTATTTCGGCTAAGACGTTTGTAGGCAGTTCCCATCGGACGCCCCGACTTACAGTCGAGGGAAGCGACTGTCTTATACATCGGAGACCCGGTCTTCGGACTTAGCATGGAAGCAACACAGGTAGGCCCTCCCTACGCTTGTGCAACAGATCCGACGCAGTTATGTAGGAACTGGCAAATCACCATTCCTCCAAAGCATCCGCAAATCGACACCTACGTATATTTACCAGGTAAGTCTTATTTGCAGTCGCTATCACTTTGTAGTGCTGGCGACCAACAGGGCTTGAGCGATTACTACGATCAAGTACTCGCGCACGAGGTGCAGCACGTAGACATCCACAATGGTGGAGGCGTTAGCGGCGGATTTCATTTCTAGCCGATCAAATTGGCTCATTTCTCGATGAGGGCGAAGAACCCACGCTCTCATCGAACCGCTCTTACTTCGTCCCACCCGGCTTCGCGGGATCACTCGCCATCGATGGTTAATCCTCATGGCACAAAGCGACCAGCAGTCCACGTGGAAGTCAACTTGGCAAAAGCTGGTGAATAGAGCTAACAAGTACTAGCTGCCACTCAGCAACTACGTGATCAGACTGGGCGCCAGATTGTTGAGCGTTGAAATGAATGCTCGCGAAAAAGTACGGTGGTATCTACCGGAACGAAGTCGACATTATTCAGTTGGCCGACTGCCTGAATGTGTATCTGATCCAGTTTGTAGCCCAAGCACACGTTTAACCGCTTCCAGCAGTCCGTCAGGATCGATTCTCTGTGGAGTAGTCGGCTTCTGGCAGCGGTTCTTGGCCCCGTCTGCGCAGGGATAATACACGGCTGCCACAGCCTGACTTCGCCAGTTTAATCAGCGTAGCTTTGTCCTTTGGCGGAAGTGAATGCCCAAGGATAATGAGGTCAAATCCTCCCTCCACGCACTGCGCTTGTGCTTCGAAACAACCAGCTGCCAGCGCCAAAGTGGCAAATATCGTAATGATCAATGCATAAAAACGTGGTCTTGATACCGAGTGCTAAACAATTTCGTCCATGGTCGTGACAGCCTCAGCTGGCTGTTTGCTGTTAAGCTCCATCACCTTATGCCGAAGTGACGGAACTATGCCTTCCAAGGTAGTTTTGTGGGTATTGCAAGGCTCATAAAAGACCACGGGTCTTGCAGATATGGAACGTAGATTTCAAAGCGCTCCGGTTCATTTAACGCCGTGTACTTAACATCTCCCACCACCCCTTCTTTTCCGGCGGTGCAGGCGCATCGGTTTTCTTGCCCGCGGAGGCAAGCTCATCAAGCTTGCGTTCCATATTGGACAACCGGGTTTCCAGTCCTTCGGTGGCCGATTCGCCACCAGCGGGCTGAAGGTGAGCACCATGTTGCATAGAATGCTCGGATGGGAATTTGATGGACGCATATTATGTCCGAACGGCAGCTTTTTCCAGAGGCAATTATGAAGCGCTGTGCCAGAACGGTCTTCCGTGCCGACAGGCTCAGCCGCCGGTCGAAATTCCGTAATTTGTAAAAGGGGAAGTGTTTTCGAAATTCGTTTCAATCGATAGTGCTTGACTTCGATCTACGCCAATTTGTACACCTTTGCCTCCCAGGAGAATATCGGTTCTCGTCCGACTTGCTGAGGCAGAACCTTCCGCTTCTGCGTTACTTCGCGCCACTCCCGGCCGGGCGGAGTCTGCGGCCAGTTGGAGACGACATATTCCGCATTCGGATCCGATAAACCGTTCGGCGTCTGGTAGTCGGAGAAGTTGGCCACGACCACCAGCGGATCCTGCGTGTTGCTGCCGCGCTTCCAGGCCAGTACGCGCTTTGCGTCGTTGAAGTCCACATGAATAAAATCCGTGTCGATCACGCCCAGCGCGGGATGAGTCGTTCGTAACTTCACCAGCTCCGATACGTACCGAAAGATCGCATCACGCCAGGCATCTTGGCGACGGGAAAAGTCGACGGGGTCAACCTGCTTTCCTCCGGCCTCGCTTACGTTGCCGTTGGAATCGAATAGATCGTTCTGGTCTGCGAATTCTTCGCCGGCGAGGAACATCGGAATCCCATTGGCGGTGAGCAGGCAAACAAAGGCCAGCTGAATTCGCTTCTGCAAAGCCTCATCCTTAAATCCGGCCTTGCTCAACATGGTAAAGAGACGCTCTTTGTGAAGACCCTCCACGTCGTGAGAGGTTACGTAATTCACCGCCTGTTCCAATGCGGCAAAGCCCAGGCCTCGGCAGTCGATCGCATTGCGCACAGTGAACTCGAAGTTTTCGCCGCCAACATTCTCCGCGAGGATCGCGGCCCGGATGCGCTCGCGAAAGCCGTCGTTCCACAAAGCATCAAGCCGTCCCTGAGTGAGGATGGCGAGGGGACGCGACAGCTCTTCGCCAATCACCAGGAAACGTTCATCTGCCCCAGAAGGGGCCAGGCCCGCGTTTTGCCAGCGTTCCTTCCAGAGAGAGCGCGCAAGATCCTTGAATGCTCCAATGAAATCCCAGTTGGCGACGTTCTCGACGCTGTCCATTCGGACACCGTCCACGCGAAAATCGCGCATCCAGCGCGCGATGTAAGCAAGCATGAGTGCGCGCGCCGGAGCGAGGTCGGTGCGCTGTCCCGAAATCGGATCGTAAGACGGTTTGCTGAGCGGGCGCGTGTACCGGAACAGTATGCTGCCGAAGCCGTTACGCAGCTCCTGCTGTCCACCGCCGCGGCGGGATGTGAGCGCATCGGGATCAGCCGGGCTTGCCTTGGGATCGGCGATGTAGAAATCATCGAAGTCGATCCACTGGTAGGCCTCGTTACGGCCAAACGCCATTACGACGTCGATGAAAAAGCGGATTTTGTGACGGTGGCAGGATTCGACTAATGCTGCCAGGTCCGCGTTCGCGGTTGACGAGATCTGGCCGTCGGGGAAGCCCAATTCCCAATCCGGCGCGAGGAAATGAGAGGTGTCGTATCCCCAGGTACGTTTGAAGAAGCTGTCTGCCGGAGGGAGGAGTTCGAGGGCATTCACACCCAGTTCGGTCAGGTACGAGCGTCCGCGGTCGAGTACGTCCAATCCTTCGAAATTCGCGCCGCTCGCGTTCTCGTCTACCAGGGCCAGAGTGTCCTGAAAGCTGCCGACCGCGCGCTCGCCCGCTCCCGAACCCTGCGTCCGGCTCCAGGCGGTGGGCAGTTCGTAGATCACCAGCTGGTTGTTGGTGGGCAGAGTGTCGGGAGGAGGGTCGTCGGGAAAATCTGCGGATTCCCCACCGGCGTCCACCGCCAGAAGCTTTCCCTGCTTCAGCTTGATTACAGCGGCGGGTTGGCGATCGGTGTCGTCGTTGAAGCCGGCAGGAAGCGACGGTGAAAGCAGGCGCCAGTCGACCGCGGTGGCAAACGGATCGGTGCACAGAATTGTAGATCCTGCAGGATCCGCGGGATTCGTGTTTTCAATTTGGAACCAGTAGTGATAGATGCCGTCCGCGAGTCCGCTGTCGGATGCGGCCAGAGCCCACAGGCCAGGAGATGTCGGTCCTGCGCCGACGAGTGGGATGTCCTTTCGATTCGCGAGGGTGTTGGGATTACCTGCGGCGAACTCACCGATGATCAGAAGCGGGGCTTTGAGCGAAGATGCGGACCGCCAGAGTAAGAAGCTGCTTTGTCTGCGCAGGAGAACATCGGGAAGCGGCATGGCGCACCTCGAGAAGTTCCAACACGGTACTTGAGAGAGCGACCAGATTCAATGCGACTTGTGACTTCAAGTCCTCGGTTGGCCATAATTCTTCGTCGGATTTCCGACCACGGAACGGGCATTTCGTTCGCTGAAGGCTGCTGGCAGGATTATTTCAGCAGCATACCGGTCCCACATCTGAATTCCGCTTGTTCCGAAACTGTAACAAAGCGAAAAATTGCGACCAAACATTTACCCGCTGTGGTTCATTGGTACAGGACTCCTGCCGTTTTTGAGGAAGAACAGGCGATGCTGCCGAATGCGGACCATAGCGAGGATCCTC
>QIBA01000009.1 GCA_003225175.1 Acidobacteriota bacterium | reverse complement strand
TACTGATGGCTGGACAGGTGCCGGTGGTGGCGTTCTTCGCCATTAAGTGGCTTCCGACCAATTTGAGACAAGGACTGCTTGTTCTGGCGTTGCAATTGGGCGCAGCACTCTCAGCCGCATTCCCGGTCTGGTGGTTGCACTGGTGAGCACGTCGGCTGGGCTGCCGTCTATCGGCGCCGCGGCGCTGATTTTGCCCTCAGAAAAGGTTGGGCGCCCACGCTTTCCCATTTCGACTTTTGCATTGGAGTTACGTTGTAGCGCGAGCCGCTGCTGGCACTGCCCGTGTGCGTGATGTTTTCTGGCGCTCTTCGAGGAGGGTTAAAGCAGCGCCAGGCGTTGGAATTCATCGCGTACGGTTCGATAGCACTCGCAGGCGGTTTTCTCGAGAGCGGAGCGATTCTGAATGGTCACAATTCCTCGTGTGTAGTCAATCAGACCGGCCCGGTGCAGGAGTCCCGCAGCCAAAGTGACTGTGGTGCGAGGCGCGCCCAGCATTTGTCCGAGAAAGCCATGGGTCAGCAGGAGCCGGTCGGATTCCATGCGATCGCGGCAGGTCAACAGCCAGCGGGCAAGCCGCTCCTCGATATTGTGAAGCCGGTTGCAGACAGCGGTTTGTGCGGTTTGTACCAGAAACGCCTGCATGTATTTTTGTAGAGTGTTTCGCAACTGGCTGGAGCGTTCAAATTCCTCTTTCAGAACCTTCGCTTCTATGCGAAAGCCCGAAGCCGCGATTTGAATGAAGGTTCGTCCGGGTGCGCCCCCGGTACCGAGCAGAATGGGAATACCAACCACTCCATCACAACCAATCACCCCAACCTCGACTGTGTCGCCGTTTTCGACCGTCACCACTACCGAGGCGATGCCATCTTCCAGGAAGTAGGCGTGGGCCATGTTTCCATCCAGCAGAGTCTTCTCTTGTTCCAGAGTCACCGGCGAAAGGTGCCGCGCGAGCCGGCTGATCTCATCTTTGGGGAGGGCTGCTAAGATTCGATTCTTGTAGTGCTGTTTGGGCGGGTTCATAGTCGCTCCTGCGCCGAAAAATCCGGCATCTGGATGCGCAAATGAACCAGCCTTAGAGAAGGCGGGAGAGATGCGTATGGAGATGTGACTCAATTGTACGCGCCTGGTGGTAAGAGAGGCTCGTCTAAGTGGGTTTCGGGTACCGATCCAAATCCGTGTGAGCGACTTCTCTGTTTTGGGCGCATCTTGGCTAATCGCTTGCAAAGAAAGAACTTAGTTAATCGAATGAGCACTTGCAGTACCCTGGTCGCAGCTGAAGCTATGTCTTACGATTCGATTTCCAGTTGAGCAACCGCGTTCGACGGTCCGGTATCAGACATAACTAGAGAACCGAGCGCAATGTGACCAGTAAATTGATTCCCCTTCGATCCAGCATTCCGACGAAAAGCGGAACGCCGGAAAGCCATTCCTCCGCTCCCGCAAGCGAGGGCAGGGTTGCGGCTTCGTTTGCTCACGAAATCAATAATCCCCTGCAATCGCTTATCAATCTTCTCCATCTCATGGATGAAGAGGGGGCCGCTCTCACCGCCGACGGCCGGCATTACCTCATGCTCGCCCAGGACGAAGCACAGCGCCTCTCCCAGATCGCGCACGCGGCCATGGATGGATTTGGGCACGCCGCTACTCGGGAAGAGGCAAACGTGCCTGAGATACTTGACTCCGTCCTTCGGTTTTATCGATCGCGATTCAAGTCGCAAGGGATTTTAGTCACCGCTCACTACTGTTGCCCAGATGGAAATCTACCTGTATATGCCAGCGCGCTGCGCCAAATGTTCTCAAATCTATTGCTGAATGCGGCCGACGCGATGCCTAAGGGCGGGAAAATTCACACCAAGATATCCAAAGCGCATGAATGGACTGGGCAGCACAGGCGCGGGCTACGGGTCACATTCGGCGACAACGGCTGTGGAATCCCGATGGACGATCTGCAGAGAATCTTGGAGCCTTTCTTCACCACAAAGGGGGTTTCCGGCAATGGTATAGGTCTATCGGTAGTAAACGACACGGTGCAAAAGCATGAAGGCGCAATGCGCGTCCGAAGCAGCACGAAAGCCGGTCGAAGCGGCAGTATTTTTTCTATCTTCCTGCCTGCCGCTGACCCGAAGCGACTGTTGAGACCTAGCAGAGTAGCCTAATTCTTGCGAACAACTCTCCCCCAGCTAATGACCGTCAATCAGCTCCCGCTGACTCAAGGCGCCGCGAGTGATATCGCGGAAGCCAGCACGTGCGTCTGCCGCAATATTTAAGGTCCGATGCCGGACAGACACGTGCAAGTTCCTGACGTAACATTCAGCTCACTGACAAGCTCAACCTTGTTCAAGTGGAGGCGCCAATGCCTCACATCGTCGCGCTCGCCGTGGGACAAGATCCCCTGCTGTTGGAAATGCGCAGTCAAGTGCTGCAAAGCGCCGGATATATGGTGGTCTGTGCGCTTTCCGTCGAAGAGGCGCTTCAGCATTTTGTTTCCAGTGACTTCGACATCGTCATTCTGTGCCACTCGATTCCCGTTTTGGATAGAGAGCGACTAACCTGCGCTATCCACAGCCGCAGCGCAGCCACACCGGTGGTTGTAGTTGCGTCCCGATTCAGCGCGATCGACCGCTTTGCCGATGCGATGATCGAGAACGAACCGGACATACTGCTGCAAGAAATTCCGAGAATATTGCACGACGCTGAAAAATATCATCGGGAAGCCAAGAGAGCGTGAGCATGAGTGGCTCGCGAGTTCCGATTGCCGATGGCATGGTCGATCATGCAATGCCCGCGAGTGGTTTGCCACATCCTCAAGAGCTGTCGGGCATCAGAGCTGAATAAAACTTAGTTCACGCCGTCTGGCCCAAAGCCAGATTGCACTCGTCAACGAAAAACAAGCTGAAGGGCGGGGCGCCCGGCCCGAAAGACTGGGGAGAAAAACTGGGGACCAGAAAGGATGTTCCCATTATGGAGCCAAGTTGAGAGAAGGCGTTCCGTCGGTCCCCAGCTTTCCCAGTGTGGAACTTCAAGAAATCGTGTGCCCCGCCCTCGCGCAGTGTTCGCGAAGGCGGAGCAGAGACTATTCAGAAGTGGAATCCGAGTTGGGCAGTAAACGCACGCGGAGTGACGTAGTGCGTGCCACTGAAGGTTGATAGGAAGTTGTAGAGTGCGTATTGGTTGGTTAAATTGATGGCGGTGAGCTGGAGACTCCACTTGTATTTGTCGCCCCCAAAAAGATTGTCTTCGCCAATCGACAGATCGAAAATGTGGCGCGGAGCGATACGCGGCGGATTCTTGTCATCGTTCTCCGTTCCCGGCTTGGGAACCGAGATCAGGGTTGACCCGAACAGCGACGGAGCACACGTTGTTAGTGGCGCGGACAGAGTTGCGCGCTGATTCCCGCAGAACAGGCCGGCCTGGAACTGCTGATCGGCGCTCAAACCAGTCAAGTCAACCGGTGTAGTCGTATCCGTCGCAAAGGGCACAGCTCCGGCCACCAGCCCGCTGTCGTAGCGCCAGTTGAAGCCGAACCAGGGAGCATTCTTTTTCGGCTGATACTGCAGGTGCGTCGTCTGGTTGAATCTTTCGTCGTGGTCGATGCGGAAGACGCCGACCGGCGCCGAAGGAGTCGCTCCTGCTCCGCTCACCTGCGGAGTGAAGAAGCGCGACGACACGCTGGACATTACAACCAGCGCTGAGAATCCGTGAAAGTTCGGCACGCTTATACGTCCGGCAAATGCTGGAATCTTGGAGCGCTGCCAGGCAATGGGGAAGAAAATCGGAGTGTTGCCCAGCACGCTGAAGTCGTAGGCATTGTGCGTGTATTTAGTGATGTACTCGCCCGACGCCACCAGGAATTTTCCTAATGCCTGCTCGATGCCGGCGTGGAATTCGTTGCGCCAGCCGGGTTGCAGAGGCGTGAGGTCAGCGGCAGAGCAGCCCAAAAGAGGATTCAGCACCACGTTGGCACAGCCCGTGCTTGAGACGATCAGGTTTTCATTGAACGGCGTTTCGAGCAGTCGCGCATAAGAAGCGCGAAGAACCGTATTAGTCCCTTTGATGTTGTAGGCAAGCCCGACCCGCGGTTGGACCTCCTGATGTGTCGTAAGTCCGTTGTAGAAGTCTCCACGCAATCCCAGGTTGAATGTCCAGTTGCCCTTAGTGATGGCGTCTTGCGCGTAGAGCGCGAGCTCTTTGACGTCGGTATGACCGTTGGACGTGAATAGCTTTCCTCCCTGCGTGAGATCAAACGCAGGAAGCACAGCGCATGGATCGGGAGCGGGATTTCCATTCGGGCAGCCAAAATTATTCGCGAGATAATTCGGATCGACGATGCCCAGCGTGTCGTTCTCGTTGAGGAACGTCTGCTGATAGGTCGCTCCCACCTTTAGGTTATGGATGCCTTTCGTGTAGTTGATGTCGGAGCGTATTCCGGCATTGGTCAGGTTTCGATCCTGAGCTAGCGTCGACGACTGAATGGGGCTGAAGTCCGCGAAGGGGTTTTTGCTCGGGTAATAGTTGAATTGGTCGCGGCGGACGAATGCTCCGAAGGTAAGTACAGAATTGGCGTTGAGCAGCCGAGTCCACGATGGCGCGATATTGAACGTCTTGATTTGCGAACGCTGATCCGCCGGACCCACAAGATTGCCTGCTGGATCGACAGCGCCGATGTTGAGATCGTCATAGGAATCGGGTGTTTGGAACCAGGAACGGGTGAAACCTAAGTTCAGCTGTAACGTGTCTGCTGTCGAAGGCTTGAAGTCTAAGCGGTCGAAGAAATTCTCTTCGTTGCCTTTGGCGTGCATAACCTTGAACTCCGGCGGATCGAGGAATCGACCTGTATTGAGCCCGTTGATCGCAACGTAATTTCCAATTTTGTCGCTTCCATAGGCGAGATCGAATCCGGCATTCGAGCTGCCAAATGTCCCGTAAGAAGCGGTCACGCTGCCGTGTGGCTCCTTACTTCCCAAACCGGAACGCGTCGTCACCTCTATGACCACGCTGGTCTTGTCACCAAACTCTGCCGGCGGGGCGCCGGAAATCACTTCAAGGGATTGAATCGAATCGAGAGGAATTTGGTTGGAGAATACCTTGCTCTGCTGATCGGTGATCGGCTGGCCATCGAGCGAGAAGGAGTTCTCGGCGTGATCGCCGAGTCCATGAAACAGCCCATTGGAATCCGCAGTGATTCCAGGCGACGCCAGCGTTACCAGCGAACTCACCGACGATGACGCGCTCTCCAGAGGAATCTTGTCGAACATTCCCCGATCGATGTCGGTGTGGAAGGTGGGAACATTCTCGATCAAATCAGCGCCGTTGCCTTCGACCGTTACCGTCTGCACTGCCGTTCCTACTTGCAGGTTGATCTGCAAATTGACTGGAACGGGCGAGCGAAGATCGAGATCTTGAACGTACGGCGCAAATCCGCTGCCGGTGACCGTCATGTGGTAGGGGTTAAAAGGAATATTTGAGATGCTGAAGGCTCCCGAATTATTGGTACTCACGCTCCGTTCAAATTGACTGACGGGATTGCGAATCTCGACAGTCGCTCCGGGTACAACCGCCCCGGAAGGATCGACAACCGTGCCGCTGATTGAGGTATAGCTCTTCGACTGGGCATTGGCGTTGAAGGCGAAGAAAGTCATGATGCACAGGGCTGCGAACGCAGCCATCCGCGCCGGCGACGTACGTGAAGGTGTTCTGGATAGTGCAAAATCGCGATTCATTGCGATCCATCCTTACTTTTCTGGCGTTCGTGAAAACGGACGCCGGCGCACCGCAAGCTTGCGGGCGCAGCTCTAACTTTTGATTTGAATGAAATGGATTCGGCAGTTAGAGCGAGGGAGGAGGCCGGATGTACAACGAAAGTACAGACTCAAGATCAGGAAGGGCAGCTCCCAATAAAACCAGAATGCCCACACAGCGTGCAGGCAAGGCAACTGAAGTGACGAGCGCAGCAGGCCGGGCAACAGAGTGGGAAGCAATGCAGAGCAAACAATTCTGCCGCGAAGGTCCCGAAGTGGAATGGAAATGAGCGGGCTCAGCGATGCACGCCGAGGCAAATACGATGATGCATAAGCAAACAATCCAGGCGCGCCACCCGGGTATAACCAGGCTATTGCTGCAATTACTCATCAGCCCTCACTCCGCACGGACTGGACCTACCGTAAATCATGCAATATCGCGGTTCTGACGATCCCATAAATGGGAGCGACAAACGTTAATCATAACAGTACGAACCACAATCCGCTAAAGACTCACTTAGTCAGCTACATCTCAGCCCCGTCCTCCCGTAGTGCACCATGTAGCCAACTTGCTACTCAGGATCCGAATCACACGGTTGCTGGTAAGTAGCTCTCGCAGCAAGAGGATCCAGGGATCTTTCTGTTACCCCGACGCGTAGTTATCCCAGTTCGTCGTTGCGTTCCGAGCTGCGGCCATAGCGTGCTCGCATTTTCGTATTCTTCTCCACTGCTCAACATATTTCAGTTCGGCCTGTTCTGGATAACGGCCTCGCTCTTGTTGCACGGTGCACAGACTGCTTCCACTCCGGAGCCGAAGTTCCGGGCTGACACGGTTCTTCTTGGTTTCAATTCCGGAATCACGGCGAAACAACAAGCAGCAATTCTGGCGCGTGTGGGGGCGCGGGAACTTCGGATGATTGGGCAGGGAGTTCACGTGCTGCGCGTTCCGGCCGGCCGGGTGGAGCAGACGATTGAGATGCTGCGCAAGTCTGCCGCAGTTCGATATGCAGAACCCGATTTCCGCCACACTGTGAATGCCGCGCCCAACGATCCCTCTTTCCCGCAGCAGTGGGCGCTGCTCAATAGCGGACAAAGTGTGAATGGAACCGCGGGGGTGACCGGAGCGGACGAGTCTGCCTGGAAGGTCTGGAACATCACGACTGGTTCGCGTTCTGTTGTGGTTGCCGTCACTGACACAGGCATCGATTACAACCATCCCGATCTCGCTGCGAACATCTGGTCCAATCCCGGAGGCGTGAACGGATGCCCGGCCGGTACTCATGGTTATAACGTGCTCAATAGCAGTTGTGATCCGATGGACGATGACACGGCCTACAACGGACACGGAACCCACGTCGCCGGGATCATCGGTGCGGCAGGGAATAACGGCATCGGCGTTGCCGGCGTGAACTGGCAGGTGACTCTGCTGGGAGTCAAGTGGGTCGATGCCGGAGGTCACGGCTACACCAGCGATCTGATCACTGCGCTGGATTGGGTCATGCGGGCTCAGCAAGCAGGAGTGAACATCCGCGTGGTGAACGACTCGCAGACCTGGGTAAGTACCGCCGCTTCGCAGGCATTATCAGACGAGATCGATGCTCTCGGCGCGAATGACATTTTGTTTGTCACCGCGGCAGGAAATACCGCGCAGGACAACAACACTACCCCGCGCTATCCCTGTGTTTACGACCGTCCTAATCAAATCTGCGCGGCGGCCAGCGATCAGAATGACCACTTGTGGTCTTCGAGCAACTACGGCAGCCAAACCGTCCAGCTTGCTGCTCCCGGAGTGAATATCTACTCGACACTGCGCAACGGCGCCTATGGATTTATCAGCGGGTGCTCCATGTCTGCCGCCGAGGTCTCGGGAGCTGCTGCACTGATTCTGTCCCTCGGATACCAGTCAGTCTCGGCGCTGCGCGCCACATTGCTGAGTGCAGTTGATGCGCTTCCAGCCTTTGCTTCGGTGACTCAAACCGGAGGCCGGCTAAACCTCTGCAAGGCGATTCCCGGCTGCGCGACAAGCGCTCCGGCGAATACTGCTCCACCTTCCATTTCGGGAAGCGCCGTTGCCGGTCAGCAGCTTGCAGCATCCAATGGCAGTTGGTCCGGCAGTCCAACCAGCTTCGCTTATCAGTGGCAACGGTGCGATGTGAGTGGCGCCGGCTGCTCGGCGATCGCCGGAGCTGCCTCGAACAGCTATTTGCTTTCCGGCGCCGACGTTAACTCGACGGTGCGGATTGCCGTAACCGCCTCAAATCCGGGGGGAGCCACGACCGCGGTCTCGCAACCTTCTGCGGTCGTGCAGGCAACCGGTTCCGGTCTAAATCTGGTACAGAGGGCAGCCGTGCAGGGCAGCGGAGTAGCGTCGCTTGCGCAGGCGTTCCCGAATGCGAACACCGCCGGAAACACGATCATCACCTTCGTAAGAGCCTCGACTACCACACAAACAATCACTTTGACCGACACTTTGGGAAATAAGTACATCGACGCCGTGCAACAAGTGCAGAGCAGCGATGGCCATCAAATTCATATTTTGTACGCTGCGAATATAGCGTCCGGCAGAAACACCGTGACGGCCGCCTTTTCCGGGACAAATAATCATCCCTGGCTCGCCATCTTTGAATACTCTGGGCTGAGTTCCGCGAATCCGCTCGACGTTACCGCCAGTGCTCAGGGCAGCAATGCTTCTCCGACGACTGGGAACACGCCCCAGACGCACGCAGCCAATGAGCTGACATTCGCCGGCCTCGGTTTGCCGTCGAGCACTTCTGTGACGGTGAGCGCCGGAGGCGGAGCTGCAATCGAGCTACAGCAAGCAAACCCAAGCGGCTCGCGCGCGGCTACCGAAGATGCCGTTCTGTCGAGCATGGGATCTTTTTCCGGCAGCTTTACTTTGAGCGGCGCCGCCAACTGGAGTACCGCCGCGGCGACGTTTGTCACTGCTGGATCGAGTTCGCCGCTGATGGTGGCTACGACTTCTCTGCCACCAGCGACGCAAGGCTCTTCGTACAACGTCTCGCTGAATGCCAGAGGAGGCGTGCCGCCGTACTCGTGGACTGAAACGGGAAACATGCCGCCGGGCCTGAACCTCGGCTCGAACGGCAGCATCTCGGGAGTGCCAAGCAATGCGGGAACGTACAACTTTACCGCCCAGGTAAGTGATGCCAATGGAAGTACCGCTGCCCAAGCCCTCAACATTCAAGTGAATCCCCCGGCAACGACTCCGATCGCTCTGGTGCAGTCGGCAAATGTCGAAGCTGCCGGAGTGTCTTCACTCTCGCAGGCATTCCCGAATGCGAACACAGTGGGAAATCTGATTATCGCTTTCGTGCGCATGTCGACGACGTGGCAGACGGTCCAAGTGACAGATTCGCGGGGGAACACGTACAGCGATGCGGTTTCTCAAACGCAGTCGACGGACGGCCACCAGACGCACCTCTTCTACGCCAGAAATATTGCCGGAGGAAACAACACCGTCACGGCAACCTTCTCCGGCGCGAACAATCATCCCTGGCTTGCGATCTATGAGTACAGCGGCCTGAGTGCAACCGCGCCGCTCGATGCAACGGCTCACGCACAAGGATCGAGTGCCACGGCCAGCAGCGACGCAACGGCGATGACCATGTCCCAACATGAGCTCGTCTTTGCCGGAGTTGGCTTGCCGGCCAGCAGTACGCAAACCGTTTCACCTGCCGCTGGCTACACGCTGCTGCAGCAGGATCCCTCGCCCAACCACTCCCGAGGCGCGGATGAGCAAGCGATCGTAAACGCCATTGCCCAGTATTCCGGGAGCTTCACGCTAAGCGGCGTCACGAACTGGAGCGCTATCGTGGCGACCTTCAAATAGTGATAGCACCAAATTGGGACGGGCGTCGTACCCTGTTGATTTGGTTTGTGGATTGCGTCTCCAGAGCATGCTTCCACGGGAAATTGGATCGAAGACGTGCAGCGTCAGCGCACCATTTTGAAAACCGCAAGAGGATGCGGCACCCGCCTCGCTGTCGAACTGCGAGCTTGTTACAATCGGACTAGAAGCTGCCGAACCAACCTTTAGCACTTGGGCACAAGCAGAGCAGCTCTGAATGCGCTTCAGCACACGCATTCCGTTCAGTTTTATTTTGAAGATAAATTTCTGCTGGAGTCGCTGAGCCGTTTTGTTGGTTCGGCTCTCGGCGCCGGCGATGCAGGGGTTGTGATCGCCACGGAAGAACACCGCATTGAACTCGCCCGGCGTCTTGCAGAGCGGGGCTTAGAGGTGGCGCGGATCGTCGAGCAAGGGCGGTATGTCGCGCTGGATGCGAGTGAAACGCTGTCGCAGTTCATGATCGATGAATGGCCGAATGAACAACGTTTTGTCGATGTCATCGGGAGTGTGATTTCGCGGACAAGAGCCGCAGCGCAAAGAGAGCATGGACGTGCCGCGTTGTTTGGTGAAATGGTAGCGCTGTTATGGGCGGAAGGTAAGCCGGATGCCGCTCTCAGACTGGAGCAGCTATGGAATCAGATCGCCCAGTCGCACTCCTTTTCCCTGGTTTGCGCCTATCCCCTGACCAAGTTCTACCGCGAGGATCACGGCGAAGCTTTTCAGAAGATTTGTAATGAACATTCTGCCGTGATTCCAAGCGAGAGCTATGCGCTGGCTTCAGAAGATGAGCGTCTGCGCATGGTTGCACAGTGGCAACAAAAGGCGCTTGCACTGGAAACAGAGATCGCCAGGCGGAGCGAGACCGAGGAAGCGGTGTCGCGGCTGGCGGCAATTGTCGAATCGTCGGAGGACGCAATCGCCAGTAAAGATCTGAATGGCATCATCCGGAGTTGGAATGCCAGCGCCGAGCGGATGTTCGAGTACAAAGCGGAAGAAATTATTGGCAAGCCAGTGACATTGGTCATCCCGCCGGAGCTTCACAAAGATGAAGCAATGATCTTGAGCAAGATCAGGCGGGGCGAGCGTATCGAGCATTTCGAAACCGTGCGTGTAACCAAGAGCGGCAGGCGGCTTGATGTTTCACTTACCGTATCGCCGCTAAAGCATGCTGACGGCCACGTAATCGGGGCCGCAAAGATCGTGCGCGACATTACTGAACGAAAGCGCACCACAGAAGCGTTATTGCGCACGGAGAAGATGGCCGCAACCGGACAATTGGCGGCTACTATCGCGCATGAGATCAACAATCCACTGCAAGGTTTGACGAACCTGCTGTCCCTGATTGCGTATAAAACCTCCCTCGACGACAACACTCGCCAGTTGGTGTCGCTGGCCGAAGGAGAGCTGAGTCGCATATCGCACATCGCGCGGCAGACGCTCGCGCTCTATCGCGAATCAACAACCCCGGTGCCGACTAAAATCACCGAAGTCCTGGAAGACGTCCTCGAAGTATTCGCTACGCGAATGCGCTCGAATCAGGTCAAGTTGGAACGGAGATACGAGTTCACCGGAGAACTTCCCGGCTTTCCTGCCGAGCTGCGCCAACTATTTGCGAATGTCATAACGAATGCGCTGGAGGCGACGAAAGAGAAAGGACGCGTCTATGTACACGTTGCTCCATGGCGCGAGAAAAAGAAGCCGGAACGTGCAGGGGTGCGAGTGCTGATCGCCGATAATGGAACAGGCATTCCCTCTGAGTTACGGCGGCGAATCTTCGATCCTTTTGTGACCACCAAAGCTGAAAAGGGAACGGGGCTGGGCTTGTGGGTCGCCAAAGCCATTGTGGGAAAGCACGAAGGCTCAATTCGCTTCCGCAGCAGCTCATCTCCAGTTCGCTCAGGAACTGTAATCTCCATCTTCCTGCCACTGCAGGCCGCATGGCAGGCGTTCTCCGCTGGCGTTGGGACAGGGCGCGACAGCGCTGCATGATCCGTTTTTGCAGGTCCAGTCAAACGCGCTATTGACAACAGAAATCCGCCGAGCACTTACGCAACTTGTTGAGAAAGCTTCGAGATCACTCAGCTAGTGGGCCCGCTTGCTGGTGGCTCGCCGGGGCTTGGGCTTGTTCTTGCCCTTGAGGTTGAGCGCCACTGCAGCGCGGATGAGATCCTTCAAGGCCACCTCATCGATCCTGTCGCCTTCGTGGATGTCGATGGCGCGCCTGACATTCCCGTCGAGGCTGG
>QIBA01000008.1 GCA_003225175.1 Acidobacteriota bacterium | reverse complement strand
CATGGCCTATCTCTACCGTCATACTGGACATGTTCGCCTGGAGGGAAAATGGAACATAAACTATACGATTGCGAATCGCATTCGGTCAGGGATGGAATACAACGAGGCGGCGTATGGATTAGGGCAGAACCTGCAACCCACCGGACCTTTGTTGGATCCGTTTCGATTTGCTGCCTACACGCCTTATAAAAGTTCGCTCACGGATAAACTGACGACGCTCTTCGGAATGGCCAAACGAAACACGCAGACGGTCTACAGTTACTTGTTCTATGACAGGGTGATCAGTTCTCCGGTAATCATCGGATTGATTGCCTTGGCTTGGTTCGCTAGAGCCTGGAATCGCCGCAGATTGGAACAGGAACTTATCGTATTTGCGATGGCTGGGACTCTGGTTTTTCTTATTCTTACTTCCTCGAACCCGGAGTTCCGTTACCTGCTGGGAGTGATTGCCCTGAGCATGCTCTGGATAGCCCGCGGAATCGATGAAATTCGAGCTTGGACAGTCGAATCCGCTTCACTCCTAAGACTTGCGCCTTCCTGGTTGCTTCGCAGTAGTATTGGGTACTGCGTGCAGATTGCATGCTTCGTTCTCATATTGGGAATTGCCGAGCGCGGTGCTCGCTCACTCTTTCTCTTCAATTGCGAACAGCAGAATTTTAGTAGTCTGAAACAGGCCGGCGTATGGCTCGGGGATCATGGAGCAGCCGGTAAGAGGATCGCTTGTGCGAGCACGGTTATAACCTACTACTCAAAGGCTACCATCATAGGATTGCCAGACGCCTCGCCCAATCAGGCTCTATCCTATATTGGTTCGGAACACATTGACTTTGTGGTGCTGGACAGCTGGTCTGCCAGAGACCGGCCTGAGGAAAGGGAATGGCTCAGGAATGGAATGCCCGATAGCCGCGCCACCTTGGTCTACCAGATAGGCAGCAACGATGCTGCCCAAGTAGAGGTCTATAGATGGGACGCCCAAAAATTAAGTACTCCATCCCATTCCCAGGACAAAGGCTCCGAACGTGACACACACATGCTTCCTTCTTAAGCGATCAAGTCGCCGTCGCCACCTCCACCGTCCTGCGAAACTGCGGCGGCTTGCGCAGCTTGGTCGCCTGTTCGTACGAATAGGCCAGCTTGATCAGCGTGGGCTCGCTCCAGGCGCGCCCGAAGAACGAGATTCCGACGGGAAGGCCGAAGACAAAGCCCATGGGCACGGTAATGTGCGGATATCCGGCAACCGCGGCCAGAGTGGAGGTGCCCGCGCTGAAGTGGTCGCCGTTGATCCAGTCGGTTGGCCATGCTGGGCCATCAGTGGGGGCTAGGAGGGCGTCGAGACGGAACTTATCCATGGCGGCGTCGATGCCTTCCTGACGCGAGAGGCGGCGGCAATCGGAGACGGCTTTCTGATAATCCGGGCTGTTCAGGTCTCCTTTTGCCTGCGCCTTTTCCATGGACTCCTGCCCAAACCAGGCAAGCTCGCGTGCGCGGTTCTTTTGATTGAAGGCGATGACCTCAGCAAGGTTGTGAACCGGAGCACTGGGCCCGAGCGATGCGAGATAGCGATTGAGGTCCGCCTTGAACTCGAAATGCAGAACTTCGGTCTCTGCTTCGTCGAGTTTGTCGATGTTCGGGATCTCCAGCGGATCGATGATCTCCGCGCCAGCGCTCTTCAGAGCTGCCAGGGCCTCCTCGAATACGCGGTCTACGTGCATGTTGAAGCCTGCGTACTTGCGCACGACGCCGAGGCGTGAGCCACGCAGTCCATTTGGATCGAGGAAGCGAGTGTAATCGGTCTCGATATGAGAGCGGGCGGCTCCGGTGGTTGGATCCTCGGGATCGACGCCTGCGAGGACGCTGAGCAGTGCTGCGGCATCGGCAACAGTGCGCGCCATCGGCCCAGCGGTGTCTTGCGTCTGCGAAATGGGAATGATGCCGGTACGGCTTACCAGCCCGACTGTGGGTTTGATTCCTACGATGCCGTTCACCGACGAAGGCGAGACGATCGAGCCATCGGTCTCGCTGCCTACCGCGAAAGGGCACAGGTTGGCTGCCACGGCTGCTCCCGATCCGGAGCTCGAGCCGGAGGGATTGCGATCGAGGGCGTAGGGGTTGTGGGTTTGTCCTCCACGTCCGCTCCATCCGCTGGTGGAGTGCCTGCCGCGAAAGTTAGCCCACTCACTGCAGTTGGTCTTGCCCAGTATCACGGCTCCGGCCGCACGCAGGCGGGTTAGGAGGAACGCATCCTTCGGTGGGCGTGAACCAACGAGCGCCAGGGAACCGGCGGTTGTTTGCATCCGATCGGCACTGGCGATGTTGTCTTTGATCAGAACGGGGATGCCGTGCAATGGACCTCGGGAACCCTTGGCGCGGCGTTCGCGGTCGAGATCGTCCGCGATCCCCAAAGCCTCCGGGTTAACTTCGATGACCGAGTTCAGCCGCGGGCCCGCCCGATCTACTTCGTCGATTCGCGACAGATAGTACTGAGACAGCGTGTGGGCGGTAAATTGGCCGCCCTCCAGGTAGGCTCGCAGGGTGTCGAGTGAGGCCTCGTCCAAATTGACCGAAACAGTGTTCGTTTGCGGACTTTGCGCTTGCCCACGCAGCCACTGCGGAAATGCAGCGGCTCCGGCAGCCGCTGTCAGACCTGTCTTGAGGAAGGTTCTGCGACTCTCGTTGTTGGATAGGCTGCTTTTCGCTCCTGCCATCGTGCCTCCGTCCTTGCGTCTTACAAAAGGGACGGCAGTGTAGCAGACGGCTCCTCTTGACCGTCCGGTGCCGGATCAATATGGAAAATTTACCTGTTGTGCGCCGCCGGAACAGTGTTAGTGTCTGCTTACTTGGGAGAGCCGGAAGTTTTGCAGTAGCCAATACGTCACAAAAATGAGGCGGAATTCTGCATCTCAAATTCGAAACCTGAGCATCGTATATATAGGCTGCGCTTCGGATTAGCGTCGCCTGAGGCAGGTAGCCGTGAAGCTACTAGAGGGTATCCGCAAATCGCTGAGGGTTCTCGGAGGTGAGTCGGAATCCCTGCAATTGCCGTCTCGGGGCGATGTGCCTAAGCCCTGCAAGATTGGACTCGCGCTGGGTGGTGGTTTTGCCCGTGGTCTGGCTCACGTCGGCGTGCTCAAAGCCCTGGAAGAAGCCGGCATCGTCCCGGATTTTCTTGCCGGGACAAGCGTTGGGGCTGTAATCGGCGCTGCGTATTGTAGCGGAGTTTCCGCCAGGGAACTTGAAGAGATCGCCTCCATCGTCCGCTTTAAAGATTTTGCCCGCTATACCATCTCCCGCTTTGGACTCTGCACCAACGACCGCATGACCGGATTCCTGCGGCGCATCCTGAAAGTAAGAACGTTCGAAGAGCTGCGGATTCCGCTGGCTGTTACGGCCACGGATTTTGTGACCGGCGAACCGATCGTATTTACCAGTGGTGAGCTGATTGATCCGGTGCGGGCGAGTTGCGCCTATCCAGGCGTGTTTCTGCCCGTCGAGGTGAAAGGCAAGGTGATGGTCGATGGTCTGCTCGGACATGCTGTCCCCGCGCAGCCGCTCAAGCAGATGGGCGCTGACCGTGTGGCTGCGGTCTTCTTTGGTGCGCATTGGGTACAAAAGAGTCCGCGCCACGTGCTTGAGGTAATTGGGCAATGCTTCTCGATCGCCCAATCGAACATGTCGTGCCTGTGGCAAAAGCATGCAGACCTGCTGGTGGAACCGGACGTGAGCGCCTTCGCCTTCGATGACTTCCAGAGAGCGCTGGGAATCGTGAACGTCGGCTATGAAGCAGCTTTGAAGGTGCTGCCAACCTTCCGCGCCTGGGCGGCTGAGCGCGAGGCGTATGAGAAGTACGTCCGCCGAGCGGAGCCGGTGAAGGCGACGGTTGCGACTGTGCCTATTCAGGAACCACTAGTCGCGCGGTAACAGTCCCTTGCAGTGATGAGCGCATTGCACTCCGGAGAATCCGATTGGGATCACAGACGCAGACAACTTTCGGCATAGTTCGAGATAGAACTTGCGTCATATTAAACAAGGAACCCGGACGTTGCGTCGCCTTCGCGCATACACGACAATGAGATTTCCTGTATGCGAGTCTCTCGATCTCCCATCTTCCACCTCCTGTTAGCTTTGGCCTTCTTCCAGTCAGGGTTCGCAGCCGCCGCGAAGAAGACCCCCTCGCAAACGAAGGCTGCTGCTCCGTCGAAAACTACAGTTCAGTTCAAGACACTCGATGCGGTGATCGAGGACGCGATTGAGCAGAAGCAGTGTCCGGGCGCGGTGCTGGTGGTCGGGCATGGCGGGAAAGCCGTGTACCGCAAGGCGTATGGCATGCGTTCGCTCGAGCCGGCGCGCGAGGCGATGACATTGGACACGATCTTTGACGTTGCCTCGCTCACGAAAGTAGTGGCGACCACGCCGTCTGTGCTCCGCATGCTCGAACTTGGGCAGATTCGATTGAACGATACGGTTGCCAGCTATCTGCCGGAGTTTGCCCAGAATGGGAAACAGGATGTCACCATTCGCCAGCTATTGACGCACTACTCAGGGTTGCCCGGAGACTTAAATCTGAAGATCGAGTGGTCCGGAAAAGATACGGCGATGCAAATGGCATTCGCAGAGCAGCTGATCACGCCTCCCGGGGCTATGTTCCGTTATAGCGACATCAATTTCGAGACGCTCGGATTTTTGCTCGAGAAGATCTCCGGAATGCCGCTGGACAAGTACGCGGATGCCTTTGTCTTTCAGCCGCTGGGGATGAGGGAAACTCGGTTTCTTCCTCCTCCTTCGTGGCGGCGGCGCATCGCGCCGACTGAGTACGATGAGAATCATCAGATGCTTCGTGGGATCGTGCATGATCCGTCTGCGCGTCGCATGGGCGGAGTTGCAGGCCACGCCGGCTTGTTCTCCACCGCCGCGGATCTCTCCAAGTATGCCCAGGCCTTAATCGACGCGATCAACCTGAAGCCGCAGCGAAAGCCATTTCTTAAGAGCTTGACGCTCATAAAGGCGACCCGTCCAGAGCAGCCGCCCGAAGCTACCAGCCTGCGCGGGCTCGGCTGGGATATTGATTCGGCATTTTCGTCGAATCGTGGGGAGTTCTTACCGCTGGGTTCATTCGGCCACACAGGCTTTACCGGAACGTCGATATGGATTGATCCGTTCACGAACACCTATGTGATCCTGCTGACGAATTCCGTGCACCCGAATGGAACCGGCAGTGTTGTCGTCCTGCGCAGCAAAGTTGCGAATGCGGTTGCTGCGGCTTTGGATCTGGGAAAAGAGATCCACGACAAGGATCCTCTGCTTGCGATTACTGGATACAACGAAGCGGCAGCGGGGAGCCGTCGCATGGCGTATCGCAACGCCAATGTGCTCACAGGCATCGATGTGCTGCAGGCGAATCACTTCGACGCCCTGAAACCGGCCGCGGAAGGCGCCGCTCCGCGCAAGATCGGCATTCTGACGAACCAAAATGGGATTGACTCCGCGGGACGCCGGACCATCGACATCCTTAATTCTGTTCCTGGGCTGAAGGTGACAGCGTTGTTTAGTCCTGAGCATGGAGCAGCGGGCGTGCTCGATACGACTCAGGTTGGGAATACCGTCGACGGTGCTACCGGTATCCCGGTGTACAGCGTCTATGGCGACACGGATGCCAAGAGGCGGCCGAATCTCGAGCAGCTGAAGCAGCTCGACACCGTGGTGATCGATCTTCAGGACATCGGAGTTCGCTTTTGGACCTACGAAGCCACGATGGGCTACTTTCTCGAGGCGGCGGCGCAGGCTGCGATTGAAATCGTGGTGCTCGATCGACCCAATCCCATCACCGGATCCGTCGTGTCTGGTCCTATCGCCGATCTCGACAAGTTAATCTTTACCTCGTACTACACCATTCCGCTGCGTCATGGCATGACCTTTGGTGAGCTGGCGAAGTTCTTCAATGGCGAGAAGAATCTCGGGGCGAAGTTGACGGTCGTCAACATGCAGGGATGGCAGCGCGGCGACTGGTTCGACTCAACCGGGCAGATGTGGGTGAATCCTTCGCCCAACATGCGCAGCTTGAATGAAGCCACGCTTTATCCCGGAGTGGGAATGGTGGAAGGAGCAAATGTCTCCGTCGGCCGCGGCACTGATACCCCATTCGAGGTTCTCGGCGCTCCCTGGATCAAGTCTCAGGAACTCGCTTCCTACTTGAACAACCGGCATATCTCCGGCGTGCGTTTCATCCCAACATCGTTTGCTCCGACGTCGTCCCTGTACTCCAACCAGCAGTGCGGAGGCGTGAACATCATTGTGACGAATCGCCTGGCGCTGGATGCCACGGGACTGGGAGCGGAAATTGCGGCGGCACTGCACAAGCTTTATCCAAACGACTTCAAGATCGATAAGATCGCGCGCTTGGTAGCAAATCAGCAGACCATGGACGACCTGAACGCCGGCGTCGATCCACGCTTCATTTCTTCGAAGTGGACTGAGGCGCTGGAGGCCTTCCTGCCGATGCGGGAGAAATACCTGATCTACAAGTAACCAGTTACCTTCCGCAGCAGTCCTGGAGTCTAACTCCCCTTCGTAATCTCTTAAGTCTGCAAGAGCGCTGCTACTCTTTGGGCATTCCCCGCCCTGAACGTGTATTCGCGAGCGGGTGCTGCCCCAGCATCAGCGGTCGCAAGAGGATCTTCCATGAGCGAGCAGCAACAGCAGACATTGGAGCAACACGCAGAACGCCATCAAGCGGAGCTGCAGGAGTCGTCGGAGATCTACCGCGACCTGGAAGCGCTTTCGTCGCGAGATTGGCAGCTTTGGTCGATCTGCGCGCTCGTGATTCTTGTGATTGCGACCGGCTTAGCGGCCTTTGTTGTTCCGAATCTGGTGTGGACTACTCTGCGCACTGATGCACGCTATGTGCCTCAGCTCTTCCTGGGACTGATTACCCTCGTCATCCTATTCAACGTCTACATCCTCGAGCAGAAGCGAGAACTGAACCGGACGCGCGGACAACTGCTTCGCGAGCTGATGGAGTCCGCCAAGGCTAGAGAGACGGCACTTGTCGATCCCCTGACCGGAGCCTTCAATCGGCGTTACATGGAAGAGATCTTTCCGCGCGAGATCAACAAGGCAACTCGCAGCGGCACTGAGTTATCTCTGATCATCCTCGACGTGGATGGATTCAAAGACATCAACACAAAATTCGGACATTTTCTCGGCGACCAGTACCTGCGCGACATCGCAACCTTACTGAAGAAGACATTTCGCGGATCGGACACCGTTCTGCGCCTGGGCGGAGATGAGTTTCTGATCCTTTTGCCTGAGACCTCAAATAAACAAGCCATGCGCGCGGCAGAGCGTCTCTCCTGGGAGACGAGGTGGTGGAACCAGGCAGGTCACGCGAAGTATGAGCTGTCGTTCAGCTGCGGTGTGGCCACTTATCGCAAAGGCATGGATATGAAGGATGCCCTCGAAGTGGCTGACAGGGAAATGTATCGCGTGAAAGTCGAACGTCAGGCTGTGCGCCCGCCGGCTTCTGAATCGTGGATGCTTGAAGACGGTGGCGAGAGCATTGCCCGGAGTTCTGGCAAAGACGACGTTCAGTAAGTCCGCAACGTTGATCCTCCGCTCTAGCCTCTTCGTAAGTATTTTGTGATTTCGTGATTTGAGATCGCGAAATCACACACGCGAAATCGCAAGATCCCCAAAACGCCCGGCGGAGGGCGGCCGGAACCACGAAATCAAAACCGCGGAAGAACAGGCACTTACGTACCCTTGTCGCGTCTGGCGCTCCACGGCAACATCCACCTACAGGTCGAAAATCTGCATAGATTTGGAGTCCCCCAAATGCGACGCTTCCTCGTTGCCCTGACAGCCACCGCCCTGGCGGTATTTCCCTACCAATTGGCGGAAGCGGGTGTTTCCGGCAAAGTGATGGATCGCTTCGAACGCTCCGGCCAGGTACTGCAGGAGATGATCGGAGCGCCCGACAAGGGCATCCCAAAGGGCATGCTTGATCACGCTCGCTGCGTAGCGGTTGTTCCTTCCCTTAAGAAGGGAGGCTTGGGCCTTGGCGCCCGATTCGGGCATGGATTCGTGACCTGCCGGCGCGGAATGACAGGTTCATGGGGACCTGTGTCGTCCTTCAAGATCGCGGGCGGAACTTTTGGGTTCCAAATTGGGCTGGAATCTGTAGACGTCGTTCTCCTGTTCGTGAATCAGCGTGGAGTGGAAAAACTATTGCAAGATCAATTCTCGCTGGGCGGTGATGCATCCATTTCGGCTGGCCCAATCGGACGAACCGCAGAAGCAGGCACCGACATTTTGTTGCGCTCAGAGATCTATTCCTATGCACGCTCGCGCGGATTGTTTGCTGGCGTTGCCCTGGACGGCGCCCGGATGTATCAGGATGGCGATGTCAACAAGGATCTCTATGGGCGGGAGATTAAGCCACAGGACATTCTCATTGCGCAGAGAGTAGGAATGCCTGCCGGAGCAGCGCATTTGATCGGCGTGCTGAACAAGTACTCTCCACGCGCTCCTTACGTGAAGAAGTGAAACGTGGATTTGGATGTATCCACGTCGATCTGTTCTTACGCAGATTTCTTCAGGTACTCGTCCTTACATTTCACCGAACAAAAATGGATCGCGCCTAGTTCCAAAATGCGGCGATCGTCCCATCGGTCCAGAAATCGAATTGCGCGCTGCAGGGAGCGAGAGCTCTTGCTCTCGATATCGTAGCCGAGCATCCATTCATCGCGCCGCAATTTCTCGTAGGCTGGCTTAACAGCCCCGCAACTATCACAGGTGATTCGAACCATGCTTTTCTCCCGGGGGCTTTGAGAGTTTGTGATGATTCTAAGCCGCCTCCGTTTGCCTCTGTGAGGTGCTCACAAACAGCAGCATAGAGGCACACTATATTGCGCTCCTTGCCCCAAATCAGCTTCGCTCGAAGTCTTTCGAAGGCGCGTGGCTTCACCCGATCACTCATTTTCTTCATTAAGTATGTTTCATACTGTCATCTCGCACGAAGTGGGGATATGCCGTCCAGGAGGCCGCCATAGCAAACGGCAGATTCCGCGCGCAAAAAAACGGCGCCTCGGAATGACAGTGTTCAGTTGAAGGCTTAGAAGCAGCTGCTCTAATTTGGGTAATAATATACTTGACTGACTAGACCATTTCGGGTATTCTGCTCTTGCTATGGAAAGCCCGAAAACATTACAGCAAGCCATCCTGCATTTCAGCGATTACGAGAATTGCCGTCAATTCATGATCGCGGTTCGCTGGCTAGATGGCAGGGTGAAATGTCCCACCTGCAATTCTGAGAACGTCCTCTACCTAGAGAATGCTCGTCTCTACAAATGCCGCGAGAATCACCCGCGTCAGAAGTTCTCTCTCAAGGTTGGGACCGTGTTTGAAGATTCTCCAATCGGCTTAGATAAATGGCTTCCCGCTGTGTGGATGCTGGTGAACTGCAAGAACGGAATCAGCTCCTATGAGATTCACAGAGCATTAGGCGTTACTCAGAAAACTGCATGGTTCATGCTGCATCGGATTCGCCTTGCCGTTCACAGCGGCTCTTTCAGTAAGAAACTTGGTGGACCCGATAGCGAGATCGAAGTGGACGAATCCTTCATCGGCGGCAAAGCGCGGAACATGCACATGGATGTTCGCAAACGTCGCATTACCGGAACTGGCGGCAAGGGTAAGGCGATGGCGTTTGGAATCTTGGAACGTGGCGGACAGGTTCGCACAGTCGTATTGCCGAATCGCCAGAAGGAAACAGTACAGCCTGAAATCAAGAAGCACGTCCACATCGGGACCGCACTTTACAGCGATGAGATGCTTGGCTATCACGGACTAGAAGCAGAGTTCACTCACAAGGTTGTTGATCACGCCGAGAGATACGTTGACGGGCGCGTACACACAAACGGTTTAGAGAATTTCTGGAGTCTTCTGAAGCGCGGTCTTGCTGGAACCTATGTGAGCGTAGAGCCGTTTCATCTGTTCCGCTATCTCGATGAGCAATCGTTCCGTTATAACAACCGCGCCACACGTGATAATCCGCTGAATGATTCTGACCGCTTTACCTACGCAATGAATCAGATCGTCGGGAAGCGTTTGACCTATGAGGAACTGACTGGCAAGGTGGGAGAAACGAGTTTCTAATCCTTTTGGCCGTTTGAAGCGCGGGAAGCGGAAACGCGTTTAGATTTCCGCTTCAGTTTGGCTGCTCTCTCAGCATCAAGTTTCGCCTTGATTTCTGAGTGAGGAACAGCCATCAAGTGCTTCATAAAACTTTCAAATCTGTCGTAATCTCCCTGCTCATTCTTGGCGGAAGGTTTAGGGCGATTCGGCATAATCCGCTGCTCGCATGAACGG
>QIBA01000007.1 GCA_003225175.1 Acidobacteriota bacterium | reverse complement strand
GAGGCGGCTGGATCGCTCAACACTGTCCTGGATTTCCGGTAGATCCTCACTGCGTGAAATGTCGTCCTCGTTATTCATGAAAATGGATCACGCACAGATGGCGACTGTCGTGAATCTCGAATTGCACAACCGAGCGCGGGGCGAGTCTCTTCGTCCGTACATCCCGCCTGGCGTTCTCACATCTTTAGCTGTAGATGTAACTGCAATGTCGTAAGCCTAAGCCGCGTGGGGGGAGTAGAGGATTGACAAAACTCTTTTGCGGAGCGATTGCGCCCGGTACAAGGCGACGCGATTGGAACCAGCAATTGCGCCCGCGCTTTGCGGAAAGAAATTACTCAGGCGTGTGGGATTGTTTGTAAGAGACGTGAAGTTCGCACGTACCTCCAAGTCTGTAGCGATTGCGCGCCAGCACGGGGTAGAGCCGGCGCAACATCCATCCAATGGGTGGAATGGACATGATCAGGCCAAGTACAAACATCAGCGGCATGCGCAGGAAGATTTCGCGGAAGGCGTCGGTACCGGTATATGTCTTTCCATCGGGAAACACCAGGTGCATTGCCTTCTCACATTCTTCCAAATTTAAATGCGGGAAGAGTACAGGAAGTTTGTCAGTCTGATAGGGCATCGAATCGAATTTCTTGAGAGTGTCCAGCCGATAAAGCCACTTCAGATTCCCGGCGCAAATCCCACAGGCACCGTCGTAGATGACTATCGGCTTTTGTGGGCGCTCGGCCATAACCTCTTCTAATTCTATTCGGTCTTCGGCGACGCTTCCCTCCTTAATAATCGTGGACTACAACAGGACCGGACTCAGCGCCGATTGAAGCCCGACGACTCGAATTACTGCAGAATTCTGCGAATTCTTCGATCCAGAATGCGCGCCAGGAATTCCGCATCGTTGACTGCATCAACGGGATCCCGTGTTAGAGCTGAACGAAGCGCGGCTTTCACCCAGAACGAAGCAGGCGGGTCCCGCAACACGTCTTCGACTTCCGGTAATTTTTCACTGCCTTCGACGTTGTCCATGTCCTTCACAACATCTTCCCTCATCCATCAGTGCGCGAAAGATTCACGCGAGTGCCGGATGGGACAGCCAAGCGCGGCGCGGATCTCTTCTTTCGTGCAGCCCGCCCAACATTTGTACTTGCGAGAATCGGCGATGCTGATTGCCAGATTGTCGCCGCTCTTATCGCGTCCTTGCTGTGCGCACGAAGGACAGCGCGTGAAGTAATTACGTCCGCTCCTGCGCAGCTTGCCCCCGACGTGCTCAATAATCGAAAACGCCGACCTGCTGGTCGTCCTGCTTGAGGGATATTTCGTGACTAGGCTTTTAACCGGAGGTGGACTCGGCTCATGAGCGGAGCGACCGGATACAAATCCTGCCATTTCGTGCTCCGTGATTCGCTTCAATCGCGTGAGATAAGCGATCTGTGCCTCCAGCGTGTAGTCGGCACCATAGAACCAGAACCGCTTTGGCACGGCACGATGAACCCCGAGCGGAGCGCGGAGAGCGTTGCCGAACTCCTGAGCTGGCACTTCGTCCTGCTTAGGAAAGATCTCAATTCCATCCGTCAGCCCGACCGAGTTTGCCGTGGAATCTTGTGCCAGTCGTGAACCCTTGATGGGTACTTTGAGCCGTCGCGCCAGACCGTGAATGTACAGCCGACAATCGCGCGCCAGAAGAGGCTGGTCGGCAAAGATCCACAGGTGACCACCTCGACGCGACTTTTCCAGAGCGGCCTCAACACCGTCCTGACGTAACTCCCATTGCAGTTTCAGAAGGTCTTCCAGGGCATTCAGGTAATCCGCATCGATGGCTACCCACTTGCAGCGCTGAGTTGCAGGGTTGATTGCATAAAGACCAATAGTGATCCGACCTTCAAGGTGATGCTTGATCGTTAAATTAGAGAGGGACTCTTCTCGTTTCGGCCGGTAGTAGTAACAACGGCCAGTTTCAGGATGAGGTGTGGGAGATTGGACCGTGTATGCTCCTCGGTTTACAAACAAGTCAAAGTACCGCGCCACGAGCTCATCCGCGGCCAAGGCTGCAGCAGCGGAGTGTTGCAGCTGAGTTTCCAACAGCCCCGGCTGCTCGGCATATTGAAGCAGGTTGTACTCGCGAAGGAGATCAACAAACTCATCCGAGGTGATGGTGTCTTCTCCTTCTTCGAAACACAGTATGTAGAAATCCTGCCGCTGCCTGTCATAGACGTAGATCGCACCCGAGGCTGGGTTCTCGGGAGCCATCTGGAGTAGCAGAATTGCTTTTGGCATCTGGATCCAGCGCGCAGCAATGGCGTCGCCGATACCAAGAAATATTTTGATGACTCGGTCCACATGAGGCTCTGGATTTCCTAGTTTTAGATCTTTCACGCTGAACAAACGATGGGCACTTATCTTACCTCGACTCTTTTCCATGTATTCTCTCCTTTCCTTGAGAGTTGGTTGCAATTGTTGACGAGAAAACTAACTCCCGTCTGGCAGGTCGCAGTGATCAGGAGGCAATCAAGCTCCATCTGTGTGTTTGCCGTTTTGTGTTTCGGGAGAAGGCGGAAGACTGTTAGGTGGCGATTTGAACGCTCCCACCACTTTTTCAATGGCGCTCGACAATGATCCATTACCTTGCAGGTAAGGTAACCAATCGGCGTCCAACTGCGTTCGGCCCGGAAGCACTCCGCGAGCCCACAAAGGCTCGGCATATGGACGATGACCTGGAACGATTCTTGAGACAAGATAGCCGGCAGTGTAGAAGATGAGAGAGTGAAACAGATCTCGAGGTATCTTCACATTCAATCGCTGCGCAGTACCGTCGAGAAGTGGGATCATTGCAGCGTCCCATTGGTGCATGGCTTCGTGGAATACGATCTCAAGTCCCTCGGAGCCGGTGCCGGCGTCGTCCGTGCTGGACATAATGATCGGACCACCTCCGATTGAATACGCTCCGCCCCAATTCGCATATGCGGACACCTCCACATCGAGTCCATTTGCGGGCCACTGCTGCTCGTAGATGTGCGTGAGCATATTCGAGACCTGTGGGCCGTACTGCACGAGCAAAGCCGAGAGTGCCGTGATCCGCGTTTTGTTTGACCGTGAGTGTCGGTCCCACCAAACGCGGCGATAAACTGGGGCGGCACGCTCGAGAGTTTCGCGGACCTGCGATGGCAGCGCCGTGCCTGCCAAGGACGATGAGTCAAGTACGGAAGCAAGGGCACGAGTAATCCCAATAAGCTCCCGGTCAAAGATGACATCGCGCTTCGACAGCTCGTTGCGATAGAACTCAATCGCTTCTTGCCAGGTCGTCCGGTCTCGCTTGTTTAGAGCATTGAAATCTTCCAAGTCCTCGGGCGCGTGCATTACAGCGGACCGTTGGCTGTCAGCAGTACCGTTCCGTGCGCGCCCGAGCACGTACAAAAAATGATGCAGGTTAATCCAGAAGCCGTTATGGAAGGTAAAGAGCGGTTTCCCCGTCGCCGTAACCAGGGAACCGCTTTGTCCGAAGGCGGAATTCCATAGTGCCACAAACAAGACGACACTTGAGAACGCACGCTTCATGGAGCCAAGCATTATATGGATGGATCGTCCTCTGGTGAGTACGTCATTCGATTCAGGCTGCGTGCGTGTGTTCTCATAGTGTGCTCAGAGGGATAGTCACAGCTAAGCTCCTTGGTGTCCACTGCTTACAGGCGCTGTGAGCAGCCAAGAGGTAGTCAATGGGAGTGGAAAAGAGGCGTCAAAGGCCACACGCCAATCAATTGCCGGGCAACCGGATTGAGTTAGTAATTTACATATAAAGGATGGCCATATTCGAGAAAGCCTTGCAAAGTCATCATTTCTCGATCTGCGTCCGTTGTCACAGACGCAGCGAGGAGCTGTTCCTTAAATGAGCGCACGGTCGTGAAACCAATTCGCTTAGCAAGGGGTGTCAGGTGATACAGAATCGCCAGCATTAGATCTGAGTCGGCAACGAGGTAAAGAATATTTCCGATCTGGCGTTCTGCTTCCAGTGCTGCGCGTATTCTCTCGTAGTGCTTGGCGCTCTTCAATGAACGTTCATATTCGAGAGCGAACTCCCGGATCTCATTTCCCAGCCAGATCTTCACAATTGCGTCGTAATCTTTCGGGTGAGCACCGGAAACCATGTTGTTCGAACTGATTTCGACTTCAGACCGCCACTCGATCAGCAAAGCATTCCGCACCAGCGCCACTCGAATGGCGTTCAATTCGAGAGCGTGGAGCTGGCGGAGACCATTTTGATTGACGGAATATACGGGCGATCGTTGCCAAGATACGGTGTGCAGGCGTGCAATGTGCCCGGTATGCAGCAGGCGCTGAACGCGCCAATTGAACGTGCGCCGGCAAGACGCCATACCGTCATATTGGAGCAGTTCAAATAGCTGCTGGTGGCCGACAAATCGGCAGTTACGCACCAGGCGAAGGAGAGGAATGTCCCTCTCTGGCGTTATTACGAAACTGCCTTTCGCATACCGCATCGCGTCAATAATTAGCCTTCTATCAGTTCCCCTATCCGCACCAATTCCGCCTGGATACTCGTGCGGCTAGACGCATGCAGCTGCCATAATCCATGGCTGGTTTGCAGCCAATCGCCGGGACTCATCAGCAACATTGCCTCTTGTGCCTCACGCAGCTGGCTTGCCGCAATCACTTGAGTGAACACTGACTTCCAGTTCTTCGAGCTAAATTCAATATGCCCGTGCAGGTTGCTGGAAACGACAACCAGATAAAATTCGGGAACGAGACGTTTGGCTGATTTGGCTTGAACCACCAATCGGTTCCCGCCAAACACCCGCACCAAACCAGAACAAATGAAAGTTTCGCCGATGGACATCTCGGGCGCCTCAGGATCGAAATCGACAACCCCGTTAAAACGAATCAGTCCCGCAGTGGTCCAGTGACGTAAGATCTTCCGGCCGCAGTGCACGCCAGTCGAGTTGTAATAAGCCTGTCGACATGAGCTGGGCTCTTCACTGATTGAGCGGGCGTTGCGAGCCCACCAGTTAGTGCCGAAGCCTAGAATCTGGATCAGCATCTTTGACTCGGTGTAAGAGTGTCTGATTGATTTCTTTCAATTCAGAAGTTCGCTCAGTAACAGGTAGCTCGTGTAATCGACCAATTCGATTGACGATCTCCGGGCCGAGCTTTTCTTTGCGCTGTTGAAGATACCGCCAGAGGTCAGCGAAATTCGCAAGTTCCGTGAGAAGCCGTTGCTCCTCGGCCGGCCTGCTTTCGAGTAACTTGTCCCACTCTTCCCGGCTTTGGACGGGTCCCAAATCCCCAGACTGATCGAAGCGCCTGAAAAGCTGCTCCATTTTCTGAAGAAGTTCTTGTTGCGGAAGATTCTTTGCCATAAAGGCAAGTCCTTTCTAGAAAACGTTAAGTTGATAAATTGCGAGTAGAGGGTTTCTGACTCGAGACCTCGGGCTGAGCCTTGCTCAGTTGTCTCTGCAGTCCCTTCTCTCTCTCATGAGCGGCGCTCAATTGTTGTTGCAGGATTCTGATCTGACCCAACAGCTCAGCCTCGGGTTTGTAACTTTGGCGAACGGGAGGTTTACCACTGCGGCAAAAAGCGACCTCGGCCTCACTCTTATCTGTGTTCTTGTTTTCGGCTGCGAGCAACGAAACTGGACCAATTTCATTCAGATCCGGAGTTGTTGTCGCCAATTGCGTTTGCCGGTCACGGATCCGCGACGGCGGAAGAATGTCATCAGCGTTTTCGACATTGGCCAACTTCCAGTCCTGCCGAATCGCTTTGGCCAACTGCTCCCGAAGGTCCAGCAGCGCGTTGTGATATTGCGCTAAGAAACGCGCCGCGAGGATTTCGCGTCGCTTAAGTTCCTGATGCTGGTGAATGAGGATGAAGAATGCAAGCACGAGTAAAGTAAACGCGACTAGAACCGCCCATGAGTCAATGCGGCCAAAGATTTCATGAACGGCGACGTTGCGAACCGAGTCGATTTCGCAGCTGTAGTCTATGTTTCGTGGGTTGAGCTGATTCAGCCCGAAATCCATGAAACTCTCATGTGATTTCTGCTTCTCTCTTGTCGAGGAATTATCAGTTCCCTGACTCCAAGCTGGGGAGAATGCGATGGCCACTATGATCGCAACAGGAATGTGGATGAACCATTTCATCGTGCAACTAGAGTCTTCCATTTCCAAACATTCGGCCGCTACGCCGCCGCAGATCCGGGCTCTTAAATCTCAAGTTCGCCCCGCTTGCGCGTGAGTTCAGTGGCAGACGTGGATAGACTGTCGGTCGGAAGCTTCCAAGGGAATACCGATGTGGACACGCAATGTGGACGTGCATGTGCAGAGTGCCGAGCCGGTTATCCGTGGTGAGAACCTGCATCTGTCCCACGGGAAGATTCTTAATCTGGAAATCGACTGCCCTTGTCCGCTCGATTTCGGTGATGCTGCCGAAGCCGATTTCTTCGTATCGTTTTTCGAAAACACCCTTCTTCTGCACCGTCACAGTTCGTCTTTCAGCGGTAACTCTCGCCGAGGCATTGAGGAAGTAGCGGGCAGTTTCCTCGTCGCGTGTACGCAGCAGCATGATCGTATTGGGAGCCGATGACACATCGTCTCCGAAGCTCCGGCTGACGTTCCGCAGTTGCGGAATCGACTGTAAAGAAAACAACAGCGCAATGTTGCTGCCGCGAGCTGTCTGCAGGATCTGCGCGAAGTTGGGATAAGCAAAGGGCGCAAATTCGTCCAGGATCACGCTCACCATCGGCAGATCTTCTCGCTGAATTGGCCCTGCGTTCAGATACCGCTTGCCCACCATTAACTGAAGATTCTGGAGAAGCATTCGCCCGAGCGCTGTAACTGCCTTGGTATTTTTGTTTGTGTTGAGGGAAATGAAGAGGATTAATTCCTGGTCGATGATGTCATCGAGCGTCAGAAGGTCGTCATAAGAGTTGGTAACTTCTGAAAGATCGTCCTCCATGAACGTGGCCAGCTCGTTGAGAAGGCCTTGTATCTTTTGCAAACGCTCACGATCGTTGAGGGACTGCAACAGGTTCTTGGCCGACATCTCGAAGCTTTGTCGCCGATGTTCGGAAATGTTGGATCGCGTGGTAATGTGCTGCGTTGCCACCGCGATCTGCTCTCTTAACACGAGCTCATCCCTGGCCATTACCAGCACGTCAGCGATGTTATAGATCTTTCCTGTGTAATCCAGTACCCGGCATATATCGCTTAGATACGCTGCCTGATGTCCGCGAAAAAAATCATCGCGCTGCAGGAACGAATTGAAAAATGCATTTACGAGTTCCTGGCCCGAGCTCTGCTTGCTGTAAAGAGGATTAAACCGTTCGGAAATATCTGGTCGAAAGGGATCAAGGACTCTGAGTTGATGCGCGCGTCCGGCCGCTGCGACCTCCGGCAGCAGGTCATGCAGAAATTCCTGGTCGCCCTTTCCATCGAAGATGATTAAAGGAAGGTGGCGACCTCTGATCTTTCGATGAATATCCTGCGTGGCAATGTTTCGCAGCAGAGTTGTTTTGCCCGAGCCGGACTGTCCCACAACCAGGGTCTGCATGCGTCTTGCGTCATCTGACCAGTACCATGGCTGAGAATGTATGTCGTAACCGGGCACTATCGCGTGCATATTGAATGCGGTTTGCTGGTAAGAGCGGTCCTTGAGCATCGGAATGAAGACCGGAGGGTGCGGCCAGGCTCTCTCCATCCTTCTCTTCCGATTTGCCATATACCAGAAAGTGGCGATCCCAACTGTAATCATCGCCATCATGTAGAGACCTATTTCGACCAACTGTTCAACATGGATGTGAAGCCGAGTAATTGCGATATACATTCCAAGGCCAAGTAGCACGATTCCTATGACCAGTAGTGTGATGACGGCATTCTCCTCCTGGCCCCGGTGGTACTCTCTACGTCCGTATTCGTAGCTGTTATGGTGAAGCATCGCGCTAACCTCTTACCGCGCTGAAAAGAGCCAACACTATGAGGACGAGGAATGCCGTCACACCAAACGTCAGCCACAACGGATGCAGACGCAGACGATCGCTCGCGTCTCTGGCTATCGCGGGATCTTCAAGCTGCCGCATCAAGCGTTTGAGAAAGCTATTTTCAGGATCACGAGAGTAGGCATCCTGGAGGAGCAAGCGCATCTCAGCCACGCTGATGCGCTTCAGCTCACTCGCGCTAGAAAACGACGAATCCCTGAATGTCATGAGACCCTTCAGCAGGAAACGTCAGATGGAACAGCGATGGGCTGGAGACTTGCGTTCGGAGTACAAGAACTCCGTGTGTCTCTTCATTTAGCTGAAGATCCTGCTTCTGAACTTCAGTGCGCGCTGGCGTCAGCGAACGTTCTGTTAGTTGGCCCAACTTGTGCAGCACACGGATATCAAGCTGCTTATACTGCAGCGCAGCCAGCGAGACGGTCGCGCGCGGAGCGAACGCCTGGGCAACGAGCGGCGCACTAACCCGAAATGGGCGCGCAGAGCGATTGCGAACTGAATAATGGATATAGACACTATTTTTCGATCGGAACACATACTCTATACGAACAGTGATTTGGCGGTTGTCCTTTATGCCGCTCGTATCAATTCGTTCTACGGCTATCTGGCGGAGATTTGGGAGCTGCAGTTGGTGTGTCTAATGCAAAGTTCATCTCCTTTACCTCACCTGGCGGTTGAAGCTCGTAGGTAAAGCGGCGCGAAGCAGTCCATACAAACAGATCGGTCGATGCTCCCGTCTTTAAAGGCCTAATAAATACTTTGTTGTCATGTCGTTCGATCTGAAACGCGTCACTACCAGCCGCAGCCATGGTGACCTGCTCTCCGAATTCAAGCACTGTCAGGTGATCAAGTGCGGTTGCGACGCGAGTGACCTGTTCACGTGATTGCGACGATATTTTGAACTCATCGGCAAATGCCGGCATTGAGAGCAGCCAATAGAGGATAAGAGCAGTTCTCATGAGTACCTTCGAGTTGAATGGACGGAACCGAGCCTCCTCGGTTCCGTCCTGGTTTTAGGTTGAATTATTCGAAGGAGAATTGACCATCCTTGTACTGAAACAGGAAGGTCTCTTTCTCCCCACACTCGATTTTCTCGACCAGAAAACTGCGGCCTTCAGAGTCCCTGGAAATTGACATGCCCGAGACCTCCGGAAGCGCAACTCGCGCAGCTTTGCCTCCGGTCTGCTCCGCCAATTTCGTAATAAGTTCTTGCGGGAATGCATGGAAGAGAATTGAGCCGCTACCTCGCCCATTGCAAACAACACGGTTGAGAGCTTGGCACCAGCCCATTCGGTTCTCAGTTTTGCTTGCCGCCCAGACGCGCACGTAAGAGATGATTGCTTTCATCTCCTGCTTCGCCCGTTCCTCGCCATGATGGTGTGCAGAATGGGCTTTGCGCTTTGCCAGCAGCTTCTGCTTCCGCAATTCCTTATTGGGATCGTTGCGCACAGCCTCCCACTCCGCTTGCGCTGTGTCGAGATCAGCTTTGAGTTTGTCTTGTCGCTCGGAAATGCGACCAACCACCGCGGCATACACGGCATTGACGTATCGGCATTCGTCGAACATGACCCGGGTGACCAGCTCTCCGGAGACAAGCCCTTTGAATTCCTCTATCGGCAGCTTGGCTGTCAGCAGGTCTTCAATTTCCTTGCGAACGTGGTTATAGAGTTTCCCGATGCGGTCGGTATCGGCTACATCGAGATGAAGAGGCAAATCCGAGATCCTGGACTCGTTCTTGTACTTGAGCCAGGGAGCAAGATTCACCTGCTGTCGTATATCGGCGATGATTCTGGGATCAGGCTCAACTTCGTGCTTGAGACTGTCGAGCGCCTTCTGCAACTCGGTGACGAGCTGATAGGCAAGATCGCTCCTGCCCGCAGCCATGCACGAGGTCTTCAGATCTGTGATCATGCCGATCTGATTGCCGCGCGCCTTAATCGCCACATGTTCGAGGTTCCACCACGGAGATTTGGCTTTTCGGAGCTTCATCTTCTGCTGATGGAATTCGTTTGTAAGCGAAAACCGCTTCCTCACAAATCGGGAAAAACGATCCTCTTCGAGAACGCAAACCCAGTCGAAATCGAAGTCGCCGCCATTCTTCTTCGCTGTCTCTGAATGAAGGATGTATGTGCCGTTCAGGAACAGCTGTCGGTTTGTAATCTGCTCTGAAGGCTTCTGCGGCGCCCGGCATCCCTGCTGAACCAGAGTGCCGGTGAGCAGCATCGTCATTTCAGCCGAACCGATGTGCTCGATCGGCAAAAGATCTTCACACATGCGGATCGGATACCGTGCGCAGAGCCCGCGTTTGGACTCAAGCGCCACGATGGCCTGCTGTCTAGGGATCCAGTCGGATCCTGCGTACAGCCGTCCATCGTGAACGACGAGATACCCATCATCGGCCAGAGCATACGCGGGCAGACGAAAGCCTCCTCCGGTTGCCGCCTTGAACGCCCACCGGGCGAGCAGACGATTGAGTTGATTGTTGATGTAGGGATAGCGAACTATGTGACCGCTCGTATCCGCGAGCAATGCGCCCTCGACGGTCCGCACCTCCTCTTCTTCGCTCCCATCTTCGAGGCCCAGAAGTTCGAGCAGTTCCTTATATCGGCCTTCACTAATCGAGTCGTTCAGCTTTCGTACCTGGCCTAGAGCTGCCGGTAAGATCTCTAGCTGAATCGAGTCATCGGGAGCATGTTCGATGAGCGTGTAGCTGGATTCGAACTCAAGCTTGCGCGAGAATTCCCGAATTCCAAGCACTATCGGCCCATGGAATCTGCGACCCTTGCCGAAGACGGAGTACATCATTACCGGAATCTTCAATCCCGGCTTCACCGCGCTTTCGGGGAGAATAACGTCGGCGTCGAGCAGTTCCGCCGCATCATCCTCCATGATTTTGAAGGAGCCTTTGGCTTGCGTGTTTTCGAACGCCAGCCGGAACTGATAGAAGCAGTCTTCCGGCAGTTGAAGCTTCGAGAACAAGGATCGCCGAATCCAGCCTCTGCAATCATTGGTTCCCAAGATGCGATCTTCAACCACCAGTACCGAGACGTCCGGCTCCTGGATCAATACATTGCACGAGGAAACCAGGATGCCGAAATACACGATGGCTGCCTGCGGCCAGTGCTGAAAGCGTTCCGCGATCGCGTGGCTGTGGTCCTTGTCGACGAAGTAAAACTTGCCGTCTTTGGACGAGCCACTCGCCCCTACTAATTTGTATGGAGTATTTTTGAATCGGAGGTTCGCCATTGCGTTTTCGACCTGGGATTCCTCATATGGATCGAGGGACCCGGTAGGTACGTTCACAACAGCGACCTTAATTCCCGGATACAGCGCGTTGAGAAGCGTGTTCTCTAGCGACATCTCCAGGTTCGTGAGTCTTTGCGTGACACCTCCAATGGAGTCGATGTCAAGCGTCACAACCTGCTCGATGGAAAACTTCTTACCGTTGCTATTCTTGTTCATGACTGTTGTCTCCTCAGCTTTTGGTTCGGACAGTGCCCGGACTGAGCTAAGGAGTTGCTGCCCGCATCCCTTTCTGCTCGTCACCTGGCCGTCCCATTTTGGTTTCCTGGCCAGGCACTCACTTCAAGCCGGGTCAGCACATGTCCCTACGTAAACGCGTAGGGTCTTTCAAAGGACCAAAGCCTTAGGGCTAGTGGCCTCTTTTGAAACTCGTGCCAACTTCACTCGTTATCGCGATAACGCTTGTTTCACTATTCTTGGTTCGTTTCCGTTTATTTCAGGCATTGCCCTCCAGGCAACTACCGTGTAAAAGACCTGTCCTGTCTTAAACGCCTGCACCAGCGCTTCGCCCTCCGTCGCCAGCTCCTGACCAAGCTCCGGGTTGTCGCCGGAACTTCCTGTCTTGGGCAGGAAGTAACGAACGTTGTCAATGCCCATCTCCCACCGTCGCCGGCGACCGTTCTTTTCTGGAGTTGCTATCGATGTCTCGCTCATAGTGTTCATTCCGCCCATCTGGTTTCCCGCTTCAATGTGAGTTCTTGAATGTTGTGTCTCGCATGATCGCGTCGCGCCGCTCGCCTTCGATCACCCGCTCGCTATATTCGGCAACCAGCAGCCCACTCGGATTCTCTTCCGAGCGCTTTTCCGTGATGAGGCGGATGTGAAATTCGCCGACGAGTTTGTCGGTCGTTTCCTGGTGATCGTGGACACGATGAAGCTCCTTTACCCCGAAGGCTGTAAAGCTGACCGGATCGTCCTTTGCAGGTTCTAGGGAACGCAGGTGGAAAACTGATGTGATCTGGTCGTTCTGTACTTTTCCTAGCAAATTGTCCCTTTCGATCGCTTGCAATGTGCCCCGACGGAGATTGGCGGTCATCATGTTCAGAACATCAGCCCAGCTTCGATTCACACTGTCTGGCGAAAAGTTCAGATAGCGTTCAAGAAACAGGCGCACGCACGCTCGCTTCTCAAAATCATTGGGTTCGCTGCTTTCGCCTTGCGCAATGGCGAGTGCTTTGCCTGCTCCTCGTTTGCCGGCAAGCGCAACGGCGGCGCCGTTCGAGTCAACTTGAATGACGGTTGGAGGCTGCAGGCGAACATAGGCAGCCGTCGCGACCGCAAGAAAGGCAGTAGGAAGTGAGATGAGAGCCAGCAGCATGGCTCGATTTGCATAGGCACGCAACGCACCATCGTGTTCGTAATATCGGCTGTAGTGCAGTTTCTCTGGCGCTCCCTGTTTGTCGTTAGACTTTGTGTTTTGTAGCCACATGATGTTGTTTCCTAGCTTTGCTGAAAAACCTGCCTAGAAATCGCCCGAAGAAGAAGGCGAAAAGAGTGGTGAGGCTCCAGGGCCGAAGGCGACTTTCCTTGGGCTCGTAAATGGGCCCGCGGTAAATCGGCATAGCCTCGTTCCTCCTTTCCGCTTCAAGCGTTCCTCCGGTTGCTATGCGGTCGTCCATTGCCGCTCGCCATCGCTCCAGCTAGCTTCCCGGTATGAAAGGCAAATGTCTGAGTAACACTGGTCGGGCGAAAAGCAGGTACCGGCATCTCCCGTCGCCCTGAACCTGCCGGAGCGCCAGCGCCGCTGGCGATGGAATCGCCGCTTTGATCATCGCTGTCGGCGCTTGAACTGGGTGACGCAGGCGCAATCCCGCCCACAGCGCTCATGATTCCGCTGCGGATTGTCTCCGCGAGACCGGGTTGCGGCGGAGGGGCAGATGAAGATGTGACTGCACTCGCACTTGCAGTTCCTGAGGAAGCAACGCCGGCTGCGGACGTGAGCGCAGTCTCGCCTGAAGACGCAACTCCAGCGGCGAAGCCGCTGATTCCAGCAGTGACCGCGCCGATGCCAGCGGCACCGGCCCGCACCAGTGAATAGGCGCTCGACCCGACATCTCCGGAGATAAGGCGCTTGGCAATGAATGGAATCAATAACAGTGCTAACGAATAAACGATGCTTATCAGTCCGAGGATCAGGGAGTCAGAAGTGCCTTGGAAGAACCCTCCTAAGAAGCCCTCACTTATGACCTGCTCGACGCGATTAAACTGCAACGCTGTGATCAGAGAACCGAATGTGGCGTAAAGAATGCCCCAGCTATTCCAGACCATCAGATTGACGGCATAACTCTTAGCCAATTGTCCTGGCCCCAGAATGGGAAGCAGAGCCAGGATCAAAGGCCCAAAGACGTACAACAGGCAGCCATAAAGAACGTAGAAGAAGGCGAAGACGACTACAGCGATCGCATAAATGACATAGGCGGCAAGCACTATGAATGCGGTAAGGATCGAGGCAAAGGTCGCGTTGATCGCCGGCAGGATCGAAGCAGCGCCGTTGGCGGCGAACTGCTGCCTGAGCTGGTCAAACCAGCTCAGGAACATATCTCCCGCACCTGAGCTCGAATTGATAAATTGAGCTACTTGATTGAAGGAGTCATTAACTTCATGGAACGCTGTATTCCAATTTGCAAGAATCACAGCGACAACCAGGTACTTGACTGCAGCCACGACTAGGGCTTGCAAGTCCCCGCCACGCATAGCGGCCTGATAGAGGCCGATCAGGAATCCCACCAGCAAGATGCTGTATGCGATACCAATGATCGTGGGTATCATTGCCGTTGCGTCGATTCCACCCAGGCCTTGCTGCAGAAGCTGTTGGAAATAAAACATGGCTAATGGGAGCTCCGCTGCAACGACTGATTAGCGCCATTCCATAAAGCGTTAGTGTCGCCTGCGCTCAACTTCAATTGAGCAACTGTGTTTGCGAGATCAATGGATCGGATTCGGATCAGCTCAGCAGTCGCCGATTGCGTATAAGCGTTCGCTCGCACGAGCCATGCCGCTGTTTGTGCTTGTAAAATAGGCGCGATGCCTGGTGCCGCGGTTTGTAACTGCTGGTTTATCTGATCGGCGGCAGCGATCTCGATATCAGCCAGGGCATCCAGCTCAACTGCCTTCTTGAGTGCGGCCTGAGCTTCGGCGTCGCTCATGTCGACCATATTGCGCAGGCCGTCCGGAGCATCAGCAGGTGGTATAACGTTTCCGTAAACCAGGGAGTAGTTTTGGCTAACCTGATCCAGCCTCTGTGGATCGTGCGAAAGCAGTACCTGTTCGAGACGCTGTGGCGCTGGCAGCGTCGCGCTGTGCGTCGGCAGACGGTAAAACTGCGATAGCTTGCTCAGTTGCGTATGTAACTGTCCGGCTAACGCTTGCGCACTGGTGATGGCACTGACCGGATAAATCACCTGCTGTTCGAAATTTGCAGTCTGTTGCTGAATCTGCTGAATGGACGCGAGGGGCTTTGCGACAACGTTCTTCAACAATCCCGAAATTGTATTGAGACCAGTCGAGATAATCGCGCAGCAGGGGTCGAGTCCGAACTGTCCTCTCGCTCGCAGCGGTACAAACGCGACACAGGCAGTCAACACCGCCACCGTAGATACCGTCCGCCACCCGACAACAGTCGATGCTTTTCTTACTAATTCCTTGAGTTTTTCACCCATTCTCATACTCACCTCATTGTTCGGTTAAAGATCTGCTGCAGGTTGTTGCGAAGATTCTTGTTCGCCTCTGCGCTTTGTTTCGTCAACGCATTTCGGTAAGCCAGTTTTGCAGCCTCTTGCCGCAACTGCACAGCAAGGATCCTGTGGAGCATCGCCTGACTTTCTAGGTCGCTCACCTGGGCCTGAGCGATCAGGATGGGAGCACTGCCGGGAGCTGCCGAAGCGGCAGCCTGTTCAAGGCTGTCGCCGATTGCCAGCAGATGCTCGCTGGCCTGATCAGAAGCTGTGGCTGTCTTAAGAGCTCCCAGTGCTATTGCGTCGTTCATGTCTCCAAGGCTCCTCTGGATAGCCGTCGCCTGATCTGGTTTGGGAAGGCTTAAATACAGTTGTGCGTATGAGACCTGAATCTGGGAAAAGTTTGCCGTTTGGCCACCTCTCAGGAGAGATTCAAATTGGGCCGAAGCATGCAGAGTCGCGCTATTGGTGGGAATGCTGTGGACCTGTTCCGCGAGCGATGAAACTTGTGCGCGAATCTGGGTTACAGAAGTCCTTGTTGCGCTAATTACATTGACCGGCCATACCACTCGATTTTGTAGATCGGCCATGCCGGCATTTATCGCTTGAATCCCGTTCAGGAGCTGTCCAACGCCATTCTTAAGAGTTCCGGTGATGGTCGTTAGCAGCGAGATAATGTCTCCCATGCCGGCGTTCGCGGCGACGGGCATCAACAGCAGCGCCGAAATCGAGGCGACCGTAAGAAGACTCCTATGGAAACGTCGTTGTGTCATTTCTGAACTCCATTCAGCAGCCCGCCCGATTGCTCCTCCGGCAGTGGCTCCAGATCTGCGAGACCAAAAGGAAAAAGCTTGCCTAACGTTTGATATGCGTCGATAAGCGGCATATCGGAGTGTTGCGACAACCAGCGCTTTCGGTAAGCTCGCTCCCGCGGATATGTGGTCGCGATCCAGTAATCGGTAGGGGTCGGGACAAGACGGATGGTGTGGGTTGTCTCTGCCTTCTCCCCGATGACGATGAGTGCGTCTGCTCTTCGACCTTTGCGGGGAGCGCTGAACTGTTTGACCTGGTGCAGTGCTGTTTCGTTGAGATGTAGATGCTCGCGGAGAGCAGTCATATCGCCTGGCTGTTGACCAACGATCTTTGTGGTCGAATTCTTGATTATTCCCGCACCATGCACTCGCGGTTTCGACTCCGATCCAACGAAGTCTTCGGCCGTTTGGCTGATGCCCCAGACACTTGCGTTGCGCTTCCGTGCGGTGCGAAAGAGTTGAACAACTTCAGGAGCGAGTATGGGAGAGTCGAGGAGAAACCAGCATTCATCGAGCACAGTGATACTCGGCTGCCCGCTTTTGCCCGATGACCGCTGCGCGGTGGCACGAGCGATCAACAGACTCATCGCCGTCTCAAGGCGTGGGTCGTCTGCAAGCTGCTCCACGTTGAAGAACAACCAGGGATTATCGAGGGAGACAGTCGTGGGCTGGTCGAAAAGCTTTGAGTAGATTCCTTTTTCCCCAGTCCAGCTCCGCAACTTGATTGCAGCCAAGTGAGCCTCGTCGGTTACACGCTGATTCTTTTCCTGGTCTCGCCATTGCGCCAGTTCATCGCGAAGATCGGAGAATGTCGGAATGGGATTTGAGGGCCGAACCGAGGCGCGTTTGTAGGTCCGCAGGATCGCTTCAGTAATCAGGATTTCCAGCAGTTCTGTATCTTCCGCAGAACTTTCCCCCAGCATGTGCCGGGTGAGATTTTTCAGAAACGCAACGTGATCCTTTGACGGCTGGCGCTCACCGGCCGGCAAGTCCCAGGGATTGATAGTGTGGTCGGCATCCAACGACATGGTAACCATCCGACCACCCATCAACTCGACCAGCGGAGCATACGAATCTCCGCGCTCGATGATCGATACCAGAGGATTGGCCCGAGAGGCCATCGACAGCAGCTGCTGTACCATGAAGGTCTTTCCGCCGCCACTTTTGGCCATTACCAGCAGGTTTGCATCGCTCAAATGTGGATCAAAGGGTGAGAACGGAATGAGCTGCCGGTATGGAGTTTCAAACAGCAGGAGAGGCGAACGTGGCGTTCCCTGCCAAGGAGCCTCAACCGGAAGCAGGTCGGCAGCATTGGTGGTGAGCATGTCGTGTTCCCTCCGATCGGCCTCTGCCAAGCCCGGAAGAGAACTGAAAAACAAGCGCCGCTTTGCAATGGTCTCAGTGATTGCCTTTGCGCCGTTCATTCGGCCGACCGTGTAAAGCAGCCGTTGGCACCGCTCGCTGATGAGCCGTTCAGCTTCCTCGAATTCACTGCGAGTCGCAGCCGGTTTCGATGTTCGAGTGCCGATTACCAGGCTCAGTTTCGCCGTCTTGACCGAGCTCGAAATGATTTCCTGTTGAACTCTGAATAATTGGGACTCCGCAACCTGCGCTTCCACATTCACGCGAAATCCCCCATGCGTGTCTCGCTGCGCGGCCTGCATTTTTCGCAGGCGGCTCTTGTACCTTTTCAGAACCTTCGCTTGATCTGGAATGGTGAGTTGCGCATTCACAACGATGGGGAAATCAAGAGCACTCAATTCCCGCAGGATTCCTGGGAATGTGGCGTCGGGTAGCTCCTTGAGGCTCACAAGCGTATGAAGCAAACCGCCAATATTTAAGTAGTAGTCCGATTCATGAAGGATGCTGACATTAGTGAGTTGCTCTCGTGCACTGCGGTATTCCAGGTGGTATTCGCCAGGAATGTACTCCCGAGTGTCCGGTTCTACGGGATTTAACGCTCGCTTCGCTTCGAGAAACAGCTCCTGATCGCTGAGCCGCCGTGGCCTTAATTCCGCGGCGCGCATCGTGGTCTCGATGCCAACGAGAAGACTTTCAAACTCGGCAACTAGTCCTTCATGTTCCTGGCGAGCTCGTTGAATAGCTGTTTTCGCCGAGAGAGTCCATCGGGCAGTCCTCGAGGATTCCTTCCCGAGGACGCGATGATGAAGCTGCGGATCCCAAATGAAGTAAGCGTGCAGCAGCGGTCTCAGGTAGTACCCCGCTTCCGCCTTGATGTGCCAGGCTTCCAGCCTCTGAGAATCCAGCCGGCGCGCAATCCGGTTGCTGGTGTGGTCCTGTGCTCCGTAGATCTCGAGTAGATTGCCCAAATCTTCAGATAGTTCGTATCGCAGCTGCACTCTCATGCTCTGCTCAGGAATCGATTTGAGAAGACTGCCGAGCATCGACTTGCTGCGCTCGCGGTCCTGGTCGCTGGCAAAATACGAGATCGTCCCGCCCAGTTCATAACCAGCTACAAGTTCGCCGCTGGTTCGTACAAGGACGTTGTCGAGGTAATCGCGAACCGGAAGCTGCTCGCATAGAGCCGGATCGCTCAGTTCGCGCTGATGTTCATCCCAGGTGACGGGCATTTACTGCGACTCCTTCGCGATGTACGAACTTCTGAGCCTCGAGTCTCGCGCTGCGGCGCAATATGAGCGCGGTTTCGTATGCCAGAGGAACAGGTCACGTATATAGCCTCGCGGTTTTCCGTATTTGAAAATCATCAGGAATGGGACTACCGAAAGCGGCACTCCGTACTGCACATACCCACTCAGCTGACCAGCTACAAATCGACTGAGGACATTCATGACTGCCGCTAGTCCCAAAATGACGAACAGATCCTCAAATTCAAGACACATAAATGTCACTCTGGTATGCAGATTGCGATGGATTGGCGTGACGTTCAGGGCCATGTTGTTCATCTCACTCCAGTCGTCCCGTTTTGAATCCAGAATTCCGCCAGACGGAGTAACCCCGACAATCCGAAGCACATCATTGCCGATGTGAGATTTCTTACCCACGGATCTCCTATCGTCATTCGCTCCAGTACTCCCGCGGAGTGCAAAACCACCATTACGACCTGGATGACTCCATAGAGTGGAAGCATGACGTTTCCTGTCCAATTCGCGAGTGTGAGGACTCCGATCCAGTACCGATCCGGATCGTTCGGCCCCAACTGTTGAGAGAACGACTCAAGAGCTCTAAGCAGACCCGAGCACATCAGCGCGGCAAAGCCCGACCAGGACAGATGGGAATAAGGCTGCCCTTTGCTGAAGTGATAAATCGCTGCTGCGAAGAACAAACCTGCCAGAGTCGGCATGATGACATTGCCTGCCCAGTTGGTCAGGTTAAGGAGCCCGCTTTCGAACATGAATCACCTCCAATCTTGGGTTCACCTGACCATGGCCTGGACAAGCTTCCAAAGCGCCGTAACGCTCAAGAAGCCGAGCGCAGCGAAAACCAACGGCGCAAATGGCTTCTTACGCGAGTAATTAATGATGGCGGCGACTACTGCCAAACCTGCCGCCTCAGGGAGGATCGTTCCCGCCAGATAATTCCAGAGGGACACCAACATGTCCGCAGTTGCAAACTCTCCGCCACTGTTGAAGCTCTGCATGAGCTGTATGCTTCCCGCAATCGACAGCAGGAAGATCGCAGCTACGGCCGAGCCGAGTGGGCTCGAGCCTTGAGTTGCATCCAAGACAGCCTTCATGACGAAGAAGGCCGCTAGCACCGGAACCAGTCTGGCTATCAGTACATCCGAGATAAAGCTTTTTAAACTGCTCTCAAGCGCC
>QIBA01000006.1 GCA_003225175.1 Acidobacteriota bacterium | reverse complement strand
TGTCGGTATGGGAAAGTGTCGAAGCGTTGCGGGATTACGTGTATCGCACCGTGCACTCCGAACTGCTGCGGCAGCGGCACGAGTGGTTCGCGAAGTTCGCCGGAACGTATCTGGCGCTGTGGTGGGTTCCAGCCGGACACATTCCCGGCATCGACGAAGCCAAGAAGAGGCTCGCCCATCTCGAAGCTCATGGCCCAACCCAGTTTGCGTTCACTTTCAAAACCGTCTTTCCGCCCGATGAGTCCTTTCAGAGAGCGATCGACTGGTCATCGTTTCAGCCGTGTCCAGCAACGTAGTTCTTAACTGCGCTCAAGACGCGGAACCGTCGGCGATAGCCGATGGGTGATTTTTGTGTTGTATGGGTCCAGCACGTTCTCTATCCAGAGTGCCCAGCAAGCGCAGGTTAGGACACGGCCGCCGCCACGCGCGGCTCCCTGGCGCCCATGATCGCGAGCCAGAGCATGGTCGCGACCTCACCCAACGTAAAAGGTTGGCCAAGCGTGAAGACCTTGTCCTCGTACCCTGGGAACATAAAGCCGGTAAAGCTGAACGCCAACCAGGCGAGGCACGCCAGTATCAGCCAGACGCCGAAGAAGCGGGGCAGGAAGCGCGATCTGTATACCAGCAAGCCGAATGGAAACAACCACAAGCCCCAAAAGATCGCGTTGGCCAGGTCAAGGTGGTGATGCAGGTTGAGGAACAGCATAACAAAGGCCTCGCGCTGTGGCTTGTCGAAGGCCGACAGGAAATCGGAGCCGCGAGCGAACAGCAGGACAGCCACGTCGGTCACTGAGTTGACGAAGAATATCGGCACTGGCATCAGGCCGCCGAGGATCACCATCAAGACAGCAAGCCCCACGTCGACTCCCTTAAACAGTCGATAAAGAGCCAACGTGAGGAAGGTGAACAGAACACTGGAGAGCAGGTAGCTGACAATGCTCAGGCGGAATAGCAACTCGTGCGCCGCGATATTGTTGACCGTCGCTGCCGCGTTCCCATGCACGATCAAGGCGCTGGGAATGTAGAGGAGGCGCACCACCCCAACCACTGAGGCCAAAATGTACAGGAGCCCTGCGACTCTGGCGTTCTTACTGAGCGAGGTCATGCGTCCTCCAAGATAAGGAGTTCAGCATGACGGTACGTTGAATGCGGCCAAAAGGTTCATCCCCTAGCGATGCTTTCGCTCCGCAAACGCCACCTGTGTGCTCTGAAGTTCTAACAATAGCTGAATCGGAATGGAATAAATCGATACCGAAATCTAACGTGCTCCAGTGGATGAAGGACGAGGACATCGAGGTACTGGGTGCTCTCCAGGACATCTTCTGGATTCGCTCGTAAAGCCCACATTTGGGTATCGCAACCGAAAACCAAAAGCATGATCTCCGAAAAAAGGCTGCGCCACCCGCCTCGTCGATGCAGCTCTGCGCAATCAGCGCATCGCCGAGACGAGCCTTGCGGCGTTTTGCCAGCACCTTAGCTCGCAATGCTCCTGCCCTTTGCCAATAGCCAAGCGCGATCTCGATGAGAGGTACTTCTGAAATTGTTTCCGCTACATCGGAAGGAAGCTTTGGGTCGCTTAAGAGCTCGGTGAGCACAACCGGCACCATCACCACTTGGCGATCTTCCAGGGCACGGTCGAGCAGTTGTGCGTCCTCGCCACGGCTCCCGTCAAAAAACGCGATCCAGGCACCCTTTGTCTGGGAGTCTGACGCTCAATCCGAAATGGGAAAGGCCGGGCCACTCGTCCGACAGCCTGAACTGCGGGATTATTTTGTGAATGACGCAGTTCAGGCTCTCCTATTTCTGGTCCATTCTGTTCGTCCCATTTAGACCCTTGACTAAGCTGCTCCCGGCCTGGGCTGGATTTCGTCACTGGTTGTCATCGTCGCTGTCGTTACCTTTGTGCTCGCACAGACCGGGGGGAGCCGAGGTGTTGCAGCGGTTGTCATCGAAGGTGGCTGTCGTGACTCCGCTCAGCAGATCGACCAGATCGTTGCCGAAAGCATGGTTCCGCGCAACCACAATTCCGGTGCCGCTGCCGATTCGGATGCCCGCGTTGGTCGTACCCGTCAGGGCGCTGGGAGCGAAGCCGTTGCCAAACGCGCTATTGCGTTCGATCACAGTCCCTGAGGCGGCGCCTACGTTGCGAATGCCGTTCCCGCGATTGCCAATCGTCCGATTGCGAAAGACCACCGTGTCCACTGCGGCGGAGATCTGGATGCCCCACTCGTTGTTGACGCTCACGTTATATCGCACAACATTCCCCCTCGAGTTCGGGCCGGCCACGTTGATACCGCAAGCATTGACAGCCAAATTGTCGAAAGTCACGTTGTACTCGATAACGTTGTCGCTGGAATTGATCAGCTCGATGCCGTCGTGGCCTGCGCCAGTGGTGAGATTGTTGCGGATGGTGGATTTGGAAGCCCCTTCCAGCAGGATGCCGGCCTCGTGACCTCTCCGCATCGTGAACCCCTCGATTCTCACTCGGGAGGCGTTCTCCACGAAAAAGCCAGCCTCGGGGACGAGCATGCTATCGACTACGGCTCCTCCGCGCGGCCCTTTGACCAATAGTTTGAGACCGTCTTTGGTAATGGTGACGGACTCGTGATAAATGCCGGCGCATACCTGGATGGTTGCGTCCGGCGGAGCGGCATCCACCGCCGCCTGAATGCTGGTGAAATCCGCATTCGGGCAGTCCAGCCTGTCATCGTCTACAACTAACGGGCGAGGACCGTCTGCGAACGCGGTTCCGGCCAGTGTGAGAACGATCGCAAACGCCCAAACTAAAATCGAAGTGCGCTTCATTTGTCCTCCTTTAGTCGTTCAGGTTGAGAGTTAGTCCTCCAAGTTGAGAGTTGCTAGATCGCTGCTGTCTAGGAGCGTACTGTGTCACACAAGTGAACCAGTGCCAGCAGAGATTGCTGCGTCGGAGGTGGGCACCGCTTTCTGGAATTGCTCTTCCCAGAGGCGGCGAAATGCTGCGCCTTGGCTGAGATAAAGTCAAGCCCCACAGACATAGCGCAGGAAACTATTGGATCCGAGTCAATGTGGGCGGGTGATGGCCTTTCCAGCATATTTGCATTTGCAATCGGTCTGTGGGTTCTCAGCCGTTTCGGGACTCTCGTTAGCCCACTAGGGCTTACGTCGCTGGGCTACTTGAATGTCGCGCCTTCGGCGCTAGAGGGTTCGATCGCATTTCCAAAGAGGCAGCTTTCGACGTATTTCGTTGGTGCGAATCAGCCCCAGCCTTTTGGCGAGGCTCTGCGAAGAAGAGTTGTCATCAGGTATGGTTGCGCTGATGGAACGGACGCCGGCTTGTTGAAAGACCCAATTGAGGATGGCCGCCGATGCCTCAGTGGCATATCCCTTCCTGCGAGCGTTTTCGATCAGGCCCCATCCAATCTCCACGTCGCCATCGGCGCTCGGCAGCCCCTTTAAGTTGATCGACCCGACCACTGTCTTGGAAGAACGCTCGACGATGAGACGAATGCGCCATGAAAGCTCGCTACTATCGGCGCGTATCGCCCTGAGATGCCACGACAGATCTATACCGAGATCCGCAGCCTCGGCCGGAAATATGAAGCTCGTTTGAACCGCAAAGCGCTCCAGGTCACGAGCAATGAGCGCTTCAATTTCTTCAGGCATGAGCGTAACCAGGATCAAGCGTTCCGTCTCGATGTTTTGTGGTCGCCGCATCATCATCTCGTCAGCTGTCTCATACTCAGCAATCCCAGCACAGAAATCAAAATGGGTTCGCTTTTAGAAAGCAGGAATGTTCACCTCGTCACCAGCCAATCGAAGCTGAGAGACGCCCGATTTCAATTCTTGAAATCCCCCGGACAGACGGGACGTAATCTCGCATCTGGTTCATAGCTCCATCGGCATGTTCCCGTTTTGAATCAA
>QIBA01000005.1 GCA_003225175.1 Acidobacteriota bacterium | reverse complement strand
CGGAACATTTGTTACCATACAACCTTCTTTGCCAGCAAATACAACCCGATTTAACGATACTGGCTTAAGCGCAAACCATTGGTATTGCTATCGCGTGAGGGCATTCAATGGGGGAGGTAATTCTTCTTGGTCGAACTCAGTGTCAATTCGGGCTCACTAAAAAACAGCGACGATCTTATGTGAATTGTTGCTTTAGTAAGTCTGCGCTCCGAATTCACCGTCGCTTTTTCTCTGAACTCTGGTCGCGATCCTTGTCGCCTCGGGTTTAAACGGGCGAACTCATCGACTTTGCTCCCTCTGCCTTAAGCCTCCTTTGCCGGCCCGTACCCGCGCAGATGCAGAGCAGATTTTGTTTCAATAAGATTGTATCAATCGCCAACCCAGCCTATGGGATGCCAACGAGGATTGAGGCTTAATGCCAATGAGCGGTATTCCTGGAACAAAGTAGCCAAAATAACCAAACAAGTTTACGCGACGCTTTCAGAGTCGAGACTTGGCGCTCTGCCTGAGATGACAATCAAAACCGATCCTCAATACAGCCAGGGTGTGTCACGAGTTTCAAGCGGTGGCGAGCGTCGTGCTTTGGGCGGTCTTTTGGTGCGCAAAGAATCATGGCGACTATCCGGCTTGGCCAGATTGATCCTGGCGATTGCGATCGTAGGATTGGCGACTTGGATTTTTTTGGAAATTTATTCATTTCTCGCAATCACAACGAAGGAGAGTACCGATACTCTTATTGTGGAGGGTTGGGTGCACGAGTACGTCCTTAGCATCGCGGCAAAGGAATTCAAAACCAACGGCTACAAGCGCCTTTTTACGACGGGCGGACCTGTTGATGGATTGGGTGGCTATGTGAATGATTATCAAACGTCAGCGAGTGTCGGTGCGGAAGGATTAGTGAAAGCAGGTGTTACCGCCGACGCTGTTCAGATGGTGCCTTCGCACATAATCGGTCGTGACAGAACTTACAGTTCCGCCGTTGCATTACGAAATTGGCTCCATGACAACGACGTAATTGTAAACAGCTTTAATGTCTTAACTGAGGATACTCACGCGCGTCGGACACGCCTTCTTTTTGAGGAAGTGTTCGGTAGCAAGGTGCGGGTCGGTGTCATCTCAATTCCAGACCCGGGCTATGATCAACGGCATTGGTGGCGTTATAGCCAGGGTGTAAAAGATGTGCTCACTGAGGGGGTGGCGTATATCTATGCGAAGTTTTTCTTCTGGCCGTCTGC
>QIBA01000004.1 GCA_003225175.1 Acidobacteriota bacterium | reverse complement strand
ATTATTTTTCAAATTTGTTATAAAATAATCGATTATGTAATACTTATGTCAACCAAAAATACTTTTCCTTAGCGTTAGCGTTAGGATTGATTAGAAATTATTTTATCTTCTCATTTAAGGCACAAGTGACATCTCCAGGATTCTTGACATTCACCTTTCAACGTTTTTTCTCATTCAATTTTCCCTGGATCGATTAGAAACGAGAATTGTAAAAGTATTTAAAAAATCAGTTTCAAGGACAATTCATTCATCTTATCAAAGAAACAACAGAAAAAAAAAGGTTTGGAGAGTGAAACAAATGTTACGTAATACAATCAAAAATTATCGTAAAATTTTACGTAACGGGATCTAAATTCACAGTATATCGCGCAGTAAAAGTTTATCGTTATATTTAATATCAAATTAAAATTTAATTGATGCGTGTTACATAATCAGAGTTGTGTTTATATATATAAATGTCGTTGAATTGAAAATGATTGCTAATTCTCTCTCTCTCTTTTTCTTTTTCTCTTTTTTTTGCTTATTTTTCGTTTTTGTAAAATGTTGTATTAACGTTTTTTTTAATAGATAGTTTTTTACGAATTTAACGACATAACGTAAACATAAAAGCTAAGTATTATTTTTTTTATAATTTTATACAAATTTCTCGAGTTTTTTAAACTTCATATACACGGGGAGCATTGTGAGTCGTCTTAGTCGAAATATTCTGAAATAAATGCGAAAAAAATCGAAGAGATTCGAAATAAACGTTACCGTACGTCGTGATCATGATCCCGACCTTACGTGATGACGGGTTCCAAATCACGACAAATGTTTTTGAATTTTCCGAGTAAATTCTTCTAATATAGTAATATATGTGCATTGTGAGTTGTCTGAGTCGAAATATTCTGAAATGAATGCGTAAATACGAAATAAACGTTACCATACGTCGTGATCAGTCCCGACCTTACGTCAGGAACAAATACAACTTTTTCCAATTCTTCTGTAGGTTCAATAAATTCTTTTCTGCAAAATTCTTCTGAGAGTTTAGTTCTATGATGACATATTTTGCCATTTTTAATCGTCCCTGGCATAGATTTGATGAAAAATTGTATGACGATGGACTATAATAGTCACCAGTTAAATTTTTATGAAGAAGTATATGAAATTTGGTGTCGACATCATTTTTATTGGTCTATTTTGATTTAGGTATGTTATCGTTATACCAAAAATTAATGTTTATGCAGCACGTGATGATCATCAACGCGTCATGTGTATTTTTTTTTTTATAAAAAGCTTGTCTCCTTTATATTTTCTTTTTTTCATTACTTCCCAATTTTTTCTTTGTATATCGCTTTTTCTTCTTTGATCCAATTTATTTTTTTTGTCGTTTTTCTTATTATGGATTTAGAACCTAACGTTAGAAGAGTTATATCAAATTTGAGCAATATTTCGATTAATACGCATAACTCTTTTTTAATTTTCGAAAAATATTGTATAATTAATAAAAGAGTGTTAGTTAAAAAAACCGAAGGATTAAAAGAAATTTGGGTAGATTCCGACGAAGATTATTTAAAGATAATTAAACTTGCTGGATTTGACTTTAAAAAAAAAAATAATAAAAAGAAAGTAGACTATTTGAAAGCTATCGAAACGGACTTCCAAAAATTTAAGAATCATGAAGAAATATCAATATCAAACAAGCTTGTTAAGATTCCGGAAAATAACAAAGAAACGAAAAGCTTAATTGTAGAATTTTATAATCATTGCTTTGTCAGTGGCGGAGAAAAACTATTACTTACTTTTTACGATCTCGGTATATTGTGTAATGCATTTGGAGAGGATTTTTGTATTGAAATTCAAAAAAATTTAAAAGGTTCCCTTCGGTTTAAAGCATTTGCTGATAGATTACCTACTGGCGTTTACCAATTAGTGAAGATTCCTGTAACATATTTTATCAAAATTACAAATCAAAGTTGGAACGATTTTTTACTTGGAAGAAAAGCAGAAGCGACCACATTTCCGATTCCGATTCCGATGTCGACGTCGACGTGAATGGTGAATAATTGCTTTATTTACTGTAATGGATCGAGATGAAAATGGCGCTCGGGGAATTTTTCTCCGGGCATTGCTTGATGGAGCCTTGATTCTCTCCGGAGATCATGCAGGAAATAGTAGTTTTACTTAGCAATGCTTAGTATTACCTATTATTGATGTATTACAATTCATCCGCTGGCGATACCTTGATCAACGTGATCGGTGCATGGTTGTATTACTTTTAATAGGTAATGTAAACGTTTTTTAGATATAATATACCACTATATAAACCAATTTTTTTCAACTCCACAATTTTTAAAAATTATTATTGCGATAATGGATATTTTAAAAGCAATAGAGTGTTTCAATACTCAAGAATTATTCGATTTTTTTGCCCGTCAAGACTTTCTTGAATTACATTTAGATAAAGACAATTGTAAGAATTTAAATAAAAGTAAATTTTGTGGAACAAGTTTCCTTATCTGTAAACAAAAAGACTTATTAAATAATGGATTGGAATATTTCCCTGCTCTCGCGATATGTAAATTAAGAAGTAAAAGCAAGAAAGGTATTTATAACTGATTATTTCTTTTAAATATTTTATTATTCCATAACTTATAATAATAAGGATATTTTTAGCAATTAATAATAATGAAAATGAAAAAATTACAAAGCTAAAAAGAGCTATTACACAGTCTAAGCAGGTATTTATTGAGAAAAAATAAATATGTTTTTATATTTGTGATGAAACAATTATATTTAATTCTCATAGCAGGATCTTGAATTCTCTTGAGATCGCAGTGTTTGCTGTACCGTTATGAATCTAAATCAGTTGTTAGACTGTAGATTTTGAATTCATTTATTATCTGAATAAATCTACTAATAGTATAAATTTTATTTTAATATTATATTTTATTAATTATTCAATGTACATTTATATATATATTTTTTAGTGCGACGATATAGTATATGGTGGAATTAAGAATCTTATAAACAAGGTCCTTGATTATCATAAAACTAAACCCTTAAGGTCATTTCGAGACTACAAAGAGTTATGCTTTCATACGGCAATTGAAGTAATGTTATCTCCAAATTCATTTATATCTGAAATGAGACTAATTACTGGGTATAAAAGAAATCATCATCATAAATGCGGGTTTGCAGATGTATTTTTATGTGATGGTGTTGGTAATAGTGCTATTCTAGAACTAAAGTTATTTAATATATTAGGATTGTATAACGGTTTAATTAATAGAAAATGGGAAAGTAATCCCGATTTCAAACAATTAGAAAATTTAGATAAGAAATTGAAAAATGAATCAGATGAATGTTTAATGAATAGAAATTACAAATATTGGTGTAAGGATGAAAATCAATATAAATTAGTCCGGGTTCAAGAATATATGGACGAAGGATTTAAGCAGTTAAATAATTATTTAAATACTCTTCAGTCTGGAAAAGCAAATCTTGAAAGGAATAAAGTTGGAATATTGGAAGATCGTATAATTGTTGATTATGGTTTTAGTCATTTAAAAGGATTTCTTGTATCTTCCTTTGGTTCTCAAAGATTATTGGTGAAAGAAACATATGTCAAACTGTTAAAAATAAATGAAATTAACGATAATTAAACGAGTTTAACAACCGATTTAACATCATCAGTTTCTTTCGATGTATTTCGAACTTGTTTTTAACATATGTAAACTAAAAAAATATTTTTTTTTTAATTATAGAAAGAAAGATGGTTTGGTCAGTAGGCGCATTTCTTCGTGCATGTTTCGGGATTTTTTTTAACATAATGCCTTAAGCTTCTGCCATTTTAGTATTAGCGTTAGGATTGTCGATCACAAAATCGATCATTTTCCGAAAATTACCCGGCGAAAATATTGACAATTTCAAACAAGGATTACTCGACATCCAACAGACCATTCCAATTCATATTGGAAAATCTTATAGCACGTAAATCGAAGAAAGTAATATATAATTTTCAGATTAATTCACTATGTACGATTGTTTGTAATTTTGTTAAAGAGTCAACACCAAATTTTATTGAATTTTCTCGAAGTTCAACTTTGAACGAGGATATCCCCTTAACCAACGCAAATTCATTCTCGAAATTAATTTCCCTTGTAGCTCGATTTCTGTTTTACATTTTCTATCATTTTGGTGCACGTATCTCATTTCCTGCCCTTTACAAAAATCGGCGTGTAAAAGTATATTTCTCATCGGGTAATTTTCGGAAAATGATCGATTTTATGATCTTCAAACCGGTACCATATATAGTATACACAAGTTACATAAGGCCTTATAAACTTTACCAAATATATTTTTATTAAACCGAAATAATTTTTCTTATTGCTATGTCGCGAAGGTCGAAGGACGGGTTGATTCAACAATTAGTTATTAATATAAAATTTTAATCAATAGTATTTATTGCATTATTAACTTTCAAAAACAATAATTTATCTCCTATTCATTATATTTAGTATTATGTATTAAATAGATTGTATATATATGCTGCATACTTATCAATAGTGCATTGATCACTTGGACATTAATCAATGCCTTATTTGATGTTGAATTTTTTGGTTAATGCGAGGAGTATGTATCAATTTTTTTATTTAATTATTTTAATTTTATGCAAGTTCAAATATTGTATTGCATTTAGGTTAATCAATAATTCGACAATATGAGATATGATATAATTGTTTAATGATTTGAAAAACGGAGCCCTTTTCATTCAGAACGTTCGTGCAAGGAGCGATTACGAATAATTTTTCATAAACTCTATAGTAAAATAAATCAACATTTTTTACATTGTTCAATTTGACTTCGCAGATAATTAAATCTGAATAATCATTCAAAATTTTTACATTTATAAAAATTAAAAAAACATTTTAACTAATAAAAATAAAAATAGGTCCAATAATTTGAGTTTCGTGAATTTCTAAAAATTAATTATATTTTTTTTATAAAAATAATATAATAATAAAATAAATAATAATATACATACCATTTTTCGCTCCTTCGATTTTGTATTTTAAACCTGGAACTCTGGAAGTAATTTTTTAGTTTATTAACAGAAGAAGAGCCTCCCAATTATATACTCTTCGAAGAAATCAAACTTCAACTGTATTATGTAAAGAATCATTTCTAATTTATATTTTATTTGTATTTTTATTCATTGAAAAAAAATTGACTTTAATTAAACTAGTACCATTTGAGATTTGCTTTTCAGCACTGTAAAAAGTAATCGTCAATTTTAAATATAAATTCTAAGATTCAAAGTCGATTATAATTATTATCACATGCAACTTTAAAATTACGAATCAGAATAGTTATTAAAAATGTTACTTTTACACGCATATAATTTCAAACATTTATAAACGAAATTGATAATTAAATCATATTTATTATATTTGCCAATTTAAATTTTGAACATGAAAGTTTCGAAGCAAATCACTCTCTTTTTTTTAGGGTATATGGTGATTGTGGAGTTTGTAAAATAACTCTATTCAAGTACTCTATTGCACTACATTCCAATTCTTCATTATCCTTTATATTCTTTCTTGATGGAATCGTCTCATTGAGACGATTCGAATGGTAGTAATTTCATATCAATTGGATCGATATTGGCCGAGATATCGTAATTCCAAAAATTTAAAATTTTTAACTAAAAAAATCAGGCAAAAACTTACGAAAACTTACGAAAATTTACGAAAATTTACGAAAGTTTACGAAAGTTTACGCAGATTACGAAAGTTTACGGTGGGTTTGTAATCTTACGAAAGTTTACACCTAAAAAAATTTCCTGATGAAGTTATGGAATTTCAATTTATTATTATTTATCGTTATCTAATTATTATAGAATTAAATTTTTTATGATCATGTATTATCAATTTCGATAGATTATTAATGACCTCCCTT
>QIBA01000003.1 GCA_003225175.1 Acidobacteriota bacterium | reverse complement strand
CCCGACCTCATTGCGTTTGATGCCATCGTCGTGGATACGAAAGTGATCGACCAAATTACCGACCACGAACGTGGACTGATGCTAAACTATCTGCGGATAACCAAGCTCCGTGTTGGTGTCATCCTCAATTTCAAGCACCGCAAACTAGAGTGGCACCGAATCGCTCTGTAACATTCGTGTCCATTCGTGTGTATTCGTGGTTAATATCCTAAAGGCCTCCCTTCCGCCGCAGCTGCCCGAGGTTCCCGCGCATAAGAACTAACCACGGATTACTCGAATATCACGGATCTGGGGAGCGAACGCTCGTCCGCCACAGGACGGATTCACCGGGGCGAACATGTTGCGATTGCGCCCTCACGATCGCGAACTTTTCTGTTGTTCTTTTCAGTTCTCACTTTGTGACCTAACGACCCCCGTTACCGCTGAGATCTTCCGGGGCTTTGTCGTAGTCAATCGCCGTCACAAGCGCCACGTCCAGCACACGTGCGCCATCGTCATCAGTGAACACAACAACCAGTCGGCCCGTAGGATTCACAAACGCGTGATCACGGGTTGGCACGTCAATTACCGCGCCATCACCGGAGCGTAGTCGGAACGGTTTGCCAGAATCGATTGCCTGGCGTAGCGCAGTTGCGGTCATAGCAGATTATAATTGATGACCCTTCCGATAGTGTCAACGGCTTCGCCGGCCCGACATCAGAATTCGGAGAACCACGGATTAGGCTGATAGCACAAATCGGACAGCAAAGAGAGATCTGTGATTGTGAAGCAGAGAAGTTGAATCGTTCGCGTGTGTGTTGGAGTGGTTCGTGTCAATCCGTTTGTAATTGTCCGACCATCCGTGATATCCGTAGCCTGCCCGCCGTGGCGGGTCATCCGTGGTTCAATCGGACAGAATGTACATAATTTTCAGAATTCATTTTGTTGATTCGGTTAATTCTGTCGTGCCGGTCCTTAGTGACCCTCGTGTTTGCTAAGCCGTAGTCTTGGCAAAGGCTGGTGATTCGGGTGATCCGTGTATTTCGTGGGCAGCAACTTCTTTCCTAAGTATCCGTGATATCCGTGTCATCCGTGGTTGCCCGGTTTAACGATTCAACGGTTTAACGTTTTAACGGCGGCGAAGCCATTCGTGTCCATTCGTGGTTAAGTCTGCCGCAAAAAAGTAAAAAATAAATATTGACTTTATCCGTGAACACTGCGATAACCACGCACCTCGGAGTAACCCTCTAAGTAGAGAACCCTAGAACAACATCAAACCAACCCCATACCCCCAAACCTCTGAGAAACCCTCAGAACAACCCGCAGAAAAAGAAAACCCACATGAAAATCAAAACCAACAAATCCTCCTCAGCATTCACGCTCATTGAGTTGCTGGTCGTGATTGCGATTATCGCGATCCTGGCAGCGCTCGCAGTGCCGGCGTTAACCTCGGCGCTGAAAAAGGCCCAGATGAGCGGCACCATGAACAACGGGCGCCAGCTTTATCTGGCTGCGTTCCAGATGGCCAATGACGGCGCAGCAACAAACGACTCGAGTTCAGCGTGGCCCGGTGATCTCATTCAATCTACACAGCTTGCCGCGAACAGCTTACAAGCTTACTGCAACGACTTCTTGCTGGCGAAAGGTTACCTGAAGGGCGGCGACTTTCTAAAGCTCCTAAACGCTCCGAGTTGCGCCTTCGTCGCCGCCATAGTTGCTGGGCCTCCGGAAACAATCACGTTTACCAGTGGGAGCGCCGCGCTGAAGGTTTATCCTGTCAGTGATGCGGCTCCGTCCACCGCGATTTTTGCCACGAGCCATAACTACGACTATGACACTGCGCTGACCGCCTCGGCCTCGCAGCTTCCGTACGGCACAAACGGCTTCATTGTGATCCACAAGGGCGGCGACGCGGGCGTCTATAAAGAAGGCGAAGCCGTAGCCGCCGGATGGGGGGCAGATCCGACAGTATTCCAGAGCCAAGTCGGGATAAAGTGTATCGAAAACGGCACCTGCGATCCCACGGGCGCTCCGACAGTGGGCGATCCCGCCAGCACGCTGAAGTTTAACTAAGGCGCGAAGCCGGCTCGTTTAGTCTAGTTTAATTGAAAACGCCCCGCCACGGCGGGGCGTTTTTGTTTTCAAGAAATCGATTTCCGTGGTAGAGGCGTTTGACCACAATCGCCTTGGCGGTTCGGGTGAACCGCCCCTACCTGCACCGCTGTAGTGGCACGCATGTCGCGTGCGGGAGAATTGCAGAGTTCCTCTACAGGAAGGAATCCCTCCGGATTTACAGCCGCTCGGTGCCATCATTAATCTCAGATGCTGGCACGCTCACTCGCTTTTGACGCGGCGTAGCGGTCTTGGGTTGAACCAGCCACTTCCAGTCCATGTGTCCACTTTTCATGTCGAACGTCCACGCTGCTCCGCCGCGTCTCCAGATTTCCGTTTTCCAGTAATAGTTGTTGGCCGGAATTGCGAAGACGTACGTGAATGCGGCCGCCGTCATCACTCCGGACAGCATGCCAATAAGAAAAATGTTTATCTCCGCCGCCACATTTTGCTTCATCTGTCTTTCATTTCCGGCTGACTTACAGCCGCTCGCTGCGGACATCAACCTCGGATGATGGTACGGGAACTCGCTTTTGACGCGGCATAGCGGCCTTGGGCTCGACCAACCATTTCCAGCCCATCTGGCCACTCTTCATGTCGAACGTCCACACTGCGCCGCCGCGGTTCCAAATCTCCGATTGCCAGTGATAGTTGTTGGCCGGAATTGCGAAGGCATACGTGAACGCGGCTGCGATCATTACTCCGCAGAGCATTCCGATCAAAAATAGGCGCATCATTTTTCTATTCCACACAGTTCCCTATCTGTCCTTCGTAACTCGCCGTCAAGCCGGTTCCTTCCGTAAGCGGTAATTTATGAACCACCTGCGATGTCCGCGCGAGTTCATTGAATTGCGGATGGTTGCAAAAGAATTTTGCTTAATTGCAGAGGAGAACAAATCACCACCGAGGCACGGATGGCGTCTTCCTCGTTGAGTCGTTTACATGGTTCATGGTGACATCGCCGAAATGTTGATGGTGCGACAAGCAGTTTAAGTTTAGCTCTGCACATCGGCGATCAGACGTTAAGGAAGACCTATGAACAGTAATGAGGAGAAGCCATTTCGTGTCGATTCGTGTGGATTCTTAAACAATATCTCAACTCTCTGGAATTTAAGTTCTTGCTACGTTCGCGGACCATGATAGTATGCGGCCCCCCGCCGATGTTAGCCCCAGGCATTCCTCC
>QIBA01000002.1 GCA_003225175.1 Acidobacteriota bacterium | reverse complement strand
AGCAGCGGCTATCGCCATTGAAGCTCGTCTTGGAAACGGAGCAGTACAACGTGCTCACGGCGATCAACATGGCGAACGTGAAGCACCTGATTCGGAACTATCCAGTCAACGCAGTCGTAGTGGACGCCGACGCAAAACCTGAGCAGTATGATTGCGCGGCCGCAACGGAACAAATAAAGGCTATGCGTCCTGAAGTCCCGGTCATCATGCTTTCCACGCGGCATTGGGTAGGAAAGGACTATTGTGACGGAGCCGATTACAACCTCGTGAAAGGTGCTTCTCCCGTCGAGACCATTCGAGCCATTGAAAAGATTATGGGCGACCCGCAGCCTGAGGTTCAAGTCGAGTCGAGTGAGCCGCGGAACCAGTCAGCGTGACTGGGTGACGCGACTAACAACCGTTGGTCCCAATAACGGAACCGATTTGGCACGGCTTGGCGATCGAGGATTGTAACCATTTAGAAGAATTACAGAATAACGGGAAGCCTGAACTGCCCATCTTCTTA
>QIBA01000001.1 GCA_003225175.1 Acidobacteriota bacterium | reverse complement strand
GTGGCCGTCGGACTCCAGTTGCCGCCGGCGCCGTTGTCGCTGCAGTGGAACCTGACATTGAGAGGATCGGTGGTGTCGGTGGTCTGGAAACCAGCTCCTCCAGGATTTCCGGCGCCGGAGCTTACTCCGAGCGCGCTGAAGTAGGCGTTCTTCGTAACTCCGCCACTGCAAGCGGTGGCCGTTGCCGAGCCTTGATAGACAAGTGGGCTGTTCTGGTTGCTTGCCGGCCACCACGCGTTGTCGTTGGCTGCAATCGAATAGGACTGATTCGGGAACGGAACTCTAAGCGTGTAGGAACTGCCATCAGGGCAGGAGACGTCGGTCTGCACGTTCCCGCCTGCCAGCGATACTGTTGTTGCCGGATGGGAACCGGGCATCGACAAGGCGTAGCCGGCGAAAACGTTGTCTCCAGAATTGACGGTTAGATTGTTGCCCATCGACAGAACGACTGTCCCGTCTCCTGGGTTCCAATTATTCGGGAACTTTGCAGTGTTACTTCCCCACCACGCCGTCCATCTCGAGTAATCGAGGTTGGGAAATGGCGTGACCTCAACATCTGTGTTGACGGAGGTGTTCCCGAGCATGAATTTGTCGACAAAGGCTGATATGGCTGGACTCTCGGCAGGGAGCGTTGCACAGTGGTTATGCCCGCCATCGATATAGAAGCCGAACCTGTCTCCGATTCCAAAGCTGTTGTAGATCTGCTGCGTTGCCCGAGCCGAAACATAGTTGGACCGATTTGACAGCCAGTAAAAATCAGTATTTCCCGTTTCCAACAATGCGCGCGGCGCCACCATCGCCATCAACTGGTGATGATCCTCGGGGATTTTGTAGACATTGTCGCCGGCAAATTGCCGCATTGAGTGGGCGAACCATGAGTAGTCGGTACCATCGATCTTTTCCACGCTGCGCTGAGCCTCGATCTCATGCGAGACACGCCAGGATGGGGCGCCGCCGCCTCCATTTTCCTGGGCGATGGTGAGCGCCACTCGCTCGTCAAAGGCGCCGGCAAATAGCGCCATTTTCCCGGCATAGGAGCATCCGGTTACAGCCAGATGCTTAAGATCGATCGGAAGCGGACTGACGGCTTGCTGAGCAACGATTTTAAGACCATCAATGATGCGGCTCACTCCCCACGACCAGGCGGCGTACTGTCCTGAATTGTTGAGAGTGCCGGTGCAAGTTCCGGCGCACAATTCCGGATAAAGGAGATAGAACGGGTCCGCCGAATGATCGATCTGCTGTCCTGCGGCATACTGGGTTACGTCATCATGGACGAAGTCGACGGTTGCAATTGGGCGACCGCTGAAAGCGCTGGACGGGAGACTGCCATAATTAGGTCCAGTACTGCTTGGGGCCAGCGACATAGCGATTAGCGCCGGAAACGGACCGCTCCCTGGCGGAAGATAAACGTGCGAGTTCAGCCGGAGCGAACGGTTGTTTCTGGTCACAATCACGGTCAGTGCACCGCCACCGCCGTTACTGCTGGGGGCAAACGCCGCATCAATCGCGCAATCCGAGCAGTCTGGTTTTGGGCCAATCTCATACTGTTCGATCGCAGCCTTGATCTCGTTACGCCGACGTTCCCAATTTGAAAATGAAGTGCTGCGCGTTCCGTCGGAAAATAGAAAAGGGTCTGGCAAAGGTCGAATGATGGGCAGCTGTTCGAAGGTCGGAAACACAGGCTTCGGGTAGCTCGCACCCGTGTTCTCAACCGTATAAATCAATGGCGTGATCGAATCGCCAGATGTATTTTCCTGCGCCAATGCTCGGGATGCTAACGCCGATAGGAAGCACAGTAGCGCTGCCGCAAGGGCGACCTGGGCAAGACCGAAATTCTTATTACGCATTGCACTTCTCCTTTTCGACTCGCTGCCGAAGAGATTGTTCGGGACACGAACTAAGTAATCACGCAATTCGATAATGCCGGAGCATGCTGAAGAATCCGTTAAACAGGAATTTTGGCGTTCCGTTCGAGACGCGAGCGAAATCGGCGGAGGAGCTGTATCGACGGTAGAAGCACTTTCAACCCTAGCAGGCGCCAATGACTGCTATCCGTGCGTAGGATGGTCTGTTCCCGTGCAGAGTTGCTTCTGAACTTCTTTTTCTGAAAGTTCGGGGGAAACCCCCGAAGATCCCGCGCTCGACCAGAAAGAACCCCGCTCATCAAAGCGCTCAAGCGACCGCGCGCGTGGCATGGGGACCGTCCTCTCCTGCATTCCCGGACGCCTCGAAAACCACGGAGGGTAGGGGACCCACATCTTCGGATCGTCTTCAATGAGCAAAAGCCACGCGGCTCCGGGACGAAAGCTGCGGCACCCGGCTGCTGGTAAAAGGTGTGGACGAAGAACGGTGGCAGGCAGTGCAGGCATCCTAAGATATGAGACTGTCCGCTTTTGGCCTGCTATTCCGGTAATCGAATCACGGGAGTCTCAGGTCGGCAGCAGACTCCGTAGTGCTGCCACAGCCGGAACCATGGGCTGGACGCGAGTGCTTCATCGTGCCTTCGATTTGCAGCAGAGATATCCTGTGCGCTGAACGGTCTAATATCGGAAGCTTCGAACATCTCCTCTAGCTGCTGGATGTCATCAATGATCCGGTCAATATCCATGCGTGACTAGTATATCCAAGGAACTTTTGTATGCCCTGAAGACAGGGGGAGAGACGGAAGGTCTCCCAACTTGGCTGAAGAAGAGGAAAGGTTCCGTCTGTCCCCCGATTTTTCAGCCGGTAACACGTCTCATACCTCAATCGAAAGCGGGAGAAATCCTGAATCTTGCAGGCAAGAACTCGACACAGGGAGGTGACCGATGAAGGCGATAGTGGTGACGGATCAGGCTTCGGGAACGGCCGGGGTGAAGCTGGTGGAGCGGCCCGAGCCGCAGCCGGCGATAAACGACGTCGTTGTTCAGATTCATGCGTCGGCATTCACCGGTGATGAGCTGACGTGGCCCTCGACCTGGACCGATCGCGTCGGCCGTGACCGGACACCATCAGTCCCCGGACACGAACTGGCCGGAGTGGTCACCGCCCTTGGCTATGGCACGACTGGGCTTTCGATTGGACAGCGGGTGTTCGGCCTCACGGACTGGTATCGCGACGGCACGCTGGCGGAGTATGTGGCCGTCGAGGCACGCAACCTCACACCGCTGCCGGGCGATGTTGACTTCACGGTGGGCGCGGCCCTCGTGATGCCGGGCCTGACCGCGTGGCAGGGGCTGTTCGAGCACGGCCGTCTTCGTGCCGGGCAGAGCGTCCTCGTGCACGGTGCGGCCGGCGTAGTCGGTTCGATGGCGACCCAGCTCGCACGTGAGGCCGGCGCGTATGTCATCGGCAGCGGGCGCGCTGCCAGCCGTCAGACGGCTCTCGACTTCGGCGCACAGGAGTTCGTCGACCTCGATAACGACGCCCTGGAAGAAGTTGGCGAGGTCGATCTGGTTTTCGATGTCATCGGCGGCGACATCGGGAAGCGGTCTGCGGACCTGATTCGCGCCGGAGGAACGCTGGTGACCATCACTGGCCCGATCGAGGCGCGGCCCTCTGGCGGCCTGACTATCGACTTCGTCGTCGTACCCGATCGCGTCCAATTGAGTGAGCTCGTCCAGCGGCTCCGGCATGGTCGGCTGCGGACAAACATCGGCAACGTGGCTGCCCTCGACGATGCCGTTGCTGCCTTCAACCCGACCGAGCGGATCAAGGGAAAGACGATCATCCGCGTTCGTCCGTAAGGACTCGGAGACTGCCTAACACCCAACGTCGGTCAACTATTTCGACTATTCCTTCGAGCGGTTAGCGACTGTGGCCGAAAAGTTCACCGAAAAGCTGAATCTTTCTTCATATGCGCTATACCTCTCGGACATAGGTGCATCGGTTGGCTTCCGGTTAGCTCTCATGCATCCCGAACGTGTGACCGCTATGATCGTCCAAAACGGGGACGCCCATGTTGAAGCCATAAATAAGGAGTTCTTACAACAAATCCGCGAACTTCGTATTACTTCTCGCGCGAAGAAGCGGATGCCTTAATGCGCCGAGATCGTCTGTATTGGTAAAGAAAAACCAAAATCCAAACAAATAAGGAGAATGCTACTCCGGCGATACCCCATCTTCTCCCAGCGCTTGCTAAATACAATCCCGAGAAGCCAAAGATCGCAATGAGAACAATAACGCGTTTGGTATTCCCGGAATCCATCTGCACGTCACCAAGGAGTTAGAGGAATGCGGGAAAAACATGGGGACAGGAAAAACATGGGGACCTGTCCCCATGTTTCGTCCCCTGTAAGTTGTTGATTCCTGGTTCAGGAATCGTTTACTCCGACAGGCTCTCAGGCTATCCGCTTTTGGTCTGGGACTTCAAAGAGTCGCCCCACTCGCTCACCTGCGTGAGGAGTGGGACTCCATTTACGTGGGGATTAGATGCCACACCAAAACGGGAAGAGTGTGGGTCACCCACTCACCCAGCCTAGCAAGGGGGACGCTCGGTAACGATAAAGCTGCCATTCGAACCATTTGGAGTACCGGCATCTCCCGCGTTGCCTGCAGGCCCTGGTCCTCCGTTGCTGCCGTGAATACTAATGTAGCCGGAGGAACCACTGCTATTGCCGCAAGCGGGACCGGGTGCACCCGGAGATCCAGGGTTCCCTCCGAATGCGCCCCCGCCGCCCTGGCCTCCGCTGCCTCCTAGCCCACCTAATCCCCCGCTTACATAACCGAGTACGTTACCTGTCCCCCCAGAAGGTACTGATACAGTGATAGTGCCGCCATTACCACCTGGACCGCCATCCCCGCCCCTTCCTCCTGTTCCACCTAAAGGTCCAGCAGGCCCTCCGGCACCCGCATTGCCTCCCCAACCAACATTGCAGTTACAGGTTGTACCGTTGCCGCCGTTTCCTCCATTCCCACCTCTCCCAGCGGCTCCGCCTGGTCCACCCTCGCCACCCGTGCCACCGACTCCACCTCTGGCGTAGTAAACGTGCTGGTTGTTGTCGCCGTCGGCAATGGTGTGGTTCTGGTTGCCTGCGTCTCCACCTCGCCCTCCTGTTCCTCCGTCGCTGCCATCTCCTCCAGAGAGACCTGATCCACCATTCTGCCCCGGCTGGCCGGTTGGCTGATTAGGACAAGATCCATCTGGGGCCGCCGGCTGGTCGAAGCCGATATTGCCTGGTGTTCCCCAGGTTCCCGCCGTTCCGGTGGCGCCTCCAGCGCCGTCTGTATTGTCCTGAAAAAGCATGGGCGAGAAGTTGACCAACGAGATTGCTTTGAGACTCACGTTGTTTTTCGGACTTGATCTCTTTTTGTCGTGAGGTTCAAGTGCGCTAGTGTCATAGGTAATGATGTGAGGTGAAGGGTTTACCAGCTGCCGAATTAACACGAATGAAGGTAGTCGATTTCCCTTTTTTACACTTACGTTCAAAACACGTGGATTCCGATGGAGAAGTTCTGACAGCGTCGTGTCCAGAACAACCGTCGGAGAGATCGGAAAAACATGAAGGTCGTGCGGCCCCTTGATAATCGGGTGCGTACCTTCAAACACTAGATGGTTTACTACAAGGATCGTGTCATTAGACAATTCGGTGATCTCAGGCAGGTACAACGTATCGGCGAAATATGCTCCATGAAGGGGGCCCTTTTCGTGAAGCACGTTCTTCATTTCTGGCATTCCATCCAAGGCGCTCTTAAGTGCCTTACGCCAGTTATCAGCAAGTAGCTCATCCGGCTCGAAAGCTGCGCCTTTCTCCAATAGCAAATTTCGTCCCGATTCGAAATTCTTGCGTTTTTTCTCGTACTGAGCTGCGTCCTGTTGCAGACGTTGAATATCTTGCGAAATCAGTGGTGCCGAATTGACTTGAGTATCGAAGAAGACATCGTATGCCCACACATCCACAGATGAACTTACGCCCTCATTCACTCGGGCGCGGTATCGGAAGAGATTTCCATTAGAATCCCTTCGGAAGCTCTCCTTAAAATCGAGTGAGATCGATTGGACTCCCATCGAATCAAGTGTGAAGAGTTCATTAGGTTCTGAAACACCATTGTGGTTGACATCTCGCCAGAGCCGAAGTAACGGATAGACGGCATCGTGCTCGTCTATAACTCCATCGCCATTACCGCCATTGTCCTTTTTGTCGAAGACGGCGAGCGCCAAGAATCCATTCCGGTGCGGCGAAGGAGGTTGGTCGGTCACACTTCCAAATAGCTCTTTGCCGTTGTCAATCCGACCATTGCCATTTCGGTCCAACGCTAAGAAGACGTCATCTGATCCGGCCGACGTCCAACCGAGTCGCTCTGGGCTACCGTCAGCATCGAGGTCGAAATCGACACCATCCGCTGCATTTGTAAGCTTAGCGTCACCCTTAGAAAGCCTAATGACAATGGGTGTCATGTTCCTGCATTTACACGTCAAGCTGTTCCATATGCCGCCGTCATTCTCGCACATCCATGCATTTGCCGAATTAGGACCGCATTCGTCGTCGCAATAGTTCTGCGCCACAGCAATGGAGCACAGCGAAGCAACTACCAACATCGCTAGCGGCACAATCCAGAGGCTTTGCCGTTCTCGAAATTCAGATATCCACGCAACTTGACGAAAGATCATATTGTCTCCTAGCCGCCGAGATAGGCGGTGCCCCATGCTCTTGTCCCCGGAAAATCAGAAACGGTCGGAGGCCCCATCCACACTGGCGTCGGATGCGAAAACAATAGCGGCATCCGCTACTACTAGTTCCTAAACTGGGACGGAGCGTAGCGACAGAGCGATAGAATGTCAAGCGAATATTTTCCACAGACAGATAAACGTGTGCCAAAGTGGGAATTACGAGCAACTCGCACCCAATTTGGTGCAGGAATGCTGGTGAGGCAGACGCGTATTCCTACTTTGGAGCGCCGAGTTAATTGAACCGAAGACGTTTATTGGATACCGCTTCCAATCACGAATACTTTCGAAGTGGAGAGATGGTTTCATCAGGTCGGGGAAAGGGAACAGCCTGAGAGCCTGTCGGAGTAAACAATTCCCAAACCAGAAATCAACAACTTATAGAGCGAGGGCGGTGGCGCACCCCCGCTAGGTTTTTGTTTTCGTATTCGATACCCAAATATGGGTGCCGCAACCTTTGCGATTTTCAAAGGGTGCGCAGGGACGGTCAATTTGTTTTTAAGGAACTCAGGACCAGAGCTCTCGCGGCGCGGCATTCCCGTTTACGCATCCTGCAAACACCGCGCAGAGTGCTGCACCCATCTTTTGGAGGTTGCAGGCAGAAAGCATAAATAAGGATGCGCCACCCGCCCGAGGAAACGAAATATGGTGCAGGTTCGAGTTGTTTGCTAACATTGGCCGCCCATTTAGTAGGGAAGGAAAACTTGGGGACAGACGGGACGTATTCTCGTCCGAGTTCCCGATGCAGGAAACGTCCCGTCTGTCCCCATATTTCCGTAACCCATAAAAGAGCTGCTCTTTCGGCAGTTAATCCTAGCGCACGAGCAGCTTGTTCTGTTTGGGAAACGCCTTCGCCGTGCGGCTGGTACAGGCAGGCGAGGCATGCCGCTTCACGGGAAAACACATGCCATGAAACGCCAAGCGCTCGATCGCCCGTCCAGCCGTTGATTACTAATTTAGGAAGGAGCGCTTGAGCGGCACGCCGAGATGCAATGTTATCGACGGATATGCATAGAGTAGGAGTTCTGATACCGCCATTCATCTCGCTGAACGACTCCAAAGTCTCAGTTACCGTCTCTACTGCTATGCGGCTCGAATTTAAGACTTCTCTTCCAAGCAACACTTTCTGTCTAGAGATATCCTTATAACTTGCGAGCACATAACGCTGCAGGTTCGAGAGTTCCAATTGCTCGTTGTCGATAAGAATGAAATGTCCGTGCCTCCGTGCATCCCTTGCCAAGGCCCAGATGGCTGCGTTTCCAACGGCACCCACTGCAACGAAGAGAACGTCTCCAAGATTCGATGACGGAAGGTCTAACTCGGCGCCACAGGTCTTATCGAAGTTCAAGAGCGACACGGAAACATCATCGCTAGAAACACTCTTCAAAAAAATTCGTCGAAATACTTCAGCTGCCGCGAAGGTTGCCGCCGCGCCAGCGGAATATGGGTTGGGAGGACCGCCTTCATTTTGGGAATAACCTAGCTTGGCAACCCAGCCGTTCGCGCTTGGAAACAGTGCTGCGGATGACGTGCCTTTTCCGATTCCTATTGTCAACGATTCAGGCGCTTCGGCGACTATCTCGACTTCGGGATTTATATTGAGTGCGAGATTTCGGAGCGATGCAGCTTGTTGCTCCGCTCCAGTAATTGCGATTCGCGGATAAAGGCGTGCTAACAGGTTGGTTGAAAGCTCCCCAATCCAGCTGTCGTTGTCAGAGACATGGTCTCCACACGCGACGCCTACAGTCACACCTTGCAATGCTGTGGACAGATCATCACGGGATACAGCTAAATGGCCTCCAAGCGCGGAGTAAATGCGCTCAAAAAAAGGGGCCAGAGCCACTCAGAGCTTCTCCTGACCTGTCCATTGAACTTGTCCGCCGTTTTCATGAATTATCAATACAGGCCGAACCAAGTCGATGGCGACACGCCACAACGACAGGATGATTGAGAACATGTTCATGCTGCACCGGTACAATAGCCATTCGTCGCCTGAATGCTGCGGATGCTGGTGATATTCCCGGATGCCCCGCAAACATAGGAACGGTTTGTGTGTTGTTGGATGATCGTCGAGCAGCACGATATGTCCTTTGCGCTGCTGATCGAATTGGAGCGCACGAAACATAGTTCCATACTGCAATGGCTCGTCTGTCCAAGGATCGCGGAATTCTAATGAAGGAGCATCCAGATCGTAATTGGAGAGATCAAAGTGTGCTTTGAATGCACTGGCTGTGATGCTTGGAACCTCAATTTGCGCCCGTAGAGCACCTGGCAAGAAGAGGTTCCCTTGA